>JBDSWU010000044.1:0-7607 GCA_039926445.1 Saccharimonadales bacterium (SeqCode) | reverse complement strand
AACGACGACTGGCGATGGCCGTCAGTCGCTGGAGTAGTGGATGAAAATAATTAAGCACCCAAGCAACAAACGGTGTCACTAACAGCGTAAAGCGACGACCGATGCGCGTCGGCTGGCTGGCTGGCAGCCACGAATACGCCGACCATAGCACACCCATGACAAGCAGCAGGCTGAGCCACAATGGTAGGTGGCGTGCTAGCACGATGACGCCGGCCGCGCTTGTGGCGGCGATGTACAACCAAAGTAAACCACGCAAACTACTACCATAAGCTACCGCCTGATATAGACGAGCTGACTCGTGGTCGTGGTCAGCCGCCCGACGCTTTAGTTCGGCCAACGGCAGAGCGTAGTATGTCTTGCGGAGCACGACACCAACGAGACTGAGTGCTAAAAGTATAAATGCCAACAATAAACTGGTCATGTTTTTAGTGTATACGTCAGCGCTCTGTTTTAACAGAGTTATGCTGTATAATTTTGACTACTAACCAGGGAGTTTCACTCGTATGTCAAAGCAATTCGCCGCCATCCTCGCCGCCATCGTCCTCGTCTTCGTCGGCGCCTTAATCATCAATAATAACGGTAACAGCAGCTCCAAAGACACTAGTAAGATAGCCGCTAGCAGTCATACTCGCAGCAGTACAAGCACCGGTGTCACTCTAGTCGAATACGCTGACTTCCAATGCCCTTACTGCGAACAGTACTTCCCGACCCTCGAAGCCGTCTACCAAGAGTACAAGGACCAGATTACTTTCCAGTTTCGCAACTTCCCTTTGCCTAATGCCCACAAGAACGCCTTCGCTGCGGCCCGGGCCGCCGAAGCAGCTTCGCTAAAGGGCAAGTTCTGGGAAATGCACGACGCTCTGTACAACCCAGCCAACTGGCAGGTCTGGACCCAAGCCAATGACCCGACCGTCTACTTCAACCAGTACGCCACAGCTATCGGTCTGAACGCCGCAACTTTCAAAACTGACTACGCCAGCAGCCGCGTCAACGACCAAGTCAACGCCGATATGGCGGCCGGCACAAAGCTAGGCGTCCAGGGTACACCAAGCTTCTTCCTCGACGGCAAACAGGTTACCATCGCCAATGACAAAGCTGCCTTTGACAAGGTCATCAAGGCCGAAATCGCCAAAAAATCACCTCAGCAGGCCAAGCCAGCAGCCGAAACCACCACCGTTCCACCGACGGCCGACACGACAGCACCTGATGCCACAACCACTAGCAATTAACTGGTCGGTTTTAGTTCTAGTACTGTAAAAACTCGCGCAAGCTAGGGCGCTCTACGTGGACCGGCACGCGCTCCACGGGCGTGCTGACAACCTTAATTTTGACGGACATATCTTTCTCCCACGGCCGTCGGTAGCTATACTACCAATCCCACCAACTCACTTTTTGTTTGTTTGTCTTTCGAGCAATTGCTCAGAAGGTGTTTACACTATAACGAAACTGCTTATGTCTGTCAACCGAGCCTTAGGCGACGCTAACGTACAACCAGTGGTGATTGCTGTAGCGCTGGACGCTCGGTAGCAGCCCCCTCGTCGCCGTCTGCTGCCGCAGCGCCTGACGGATGATTCGTGACGACACTGCCGGTGCATAGCTATCAAAAATCGTCACTGCCCGGACCGGCAATGGCCAGCCATCTATCATTGTCTTTACCGCGTGGCTGTCATCTCCGGTTCGCACTCCTACTACAAGTTCGGAGTTGGCCAGCAGCTGCTTGGCGTGCGGCCAGTCCGGCAAGCCTGGTGCCACGTCTGAGCCCATCAAAAACACTAATTGGGAGTCAGGGAACTCCTGTCGCAGCCGCGGCATTGTCCGTTGGACGCTAAAATTGACGTCAACCAGGTCAAGCAGGCCGAGCTTTTCGTGGGGCATAATCGCTTGGCGCAACATGGCCATCCGGTGACCAAAGTGCTCGACATCGTCCTTGGCCCGCGGTCGCCGCTCTGGCATGAAATAAATCATGTCCAACTCAGCCGCCTCAACCGCCTGCAGTGCAAATGCCACATGACCACTATGCACCGGGTTAAACGTACCGGCATAGATCCCAATCCGCACCAAGTTTTTTGTGTCTGTCATCTAGGTCTATTATACTCTGCTAATCGCTGATGCGTGCGACGACAGTGCAGTGACAGGAGCCAGAAATACGCTTGTGCTTAGGTCCGATCGCTCGAACGGTTGTTTTGACGTTCTTGGCGTGACATTTTGGGCATTCCTTCGATACAAATTCGCAATCCTGGTCACTGGCTTTTGAGCTCTCCTTGATCGAATCCTTACCGCCACCGGGGCACGAACTGGTATCAGCCTTTTTCTCGGCCGCCGCTCGGTAGACATCCAGTGCGTGGCCGTCGCCACGTTCTAGTGCCAGTCGGGCCTGCTGCATATCACTCATTGCAGCTAGCCCAAACACTCTGAGATCAATTGAATTGTCGATGATAGCTTGAGTCACCATGTGGTGCTCCGATAAGCTACTCAGCAGCTCGACTGCCGAGACAGCTGAGTCGATGACGGTGGCACTTTCAATCAATTCAGAAGTGATTTGTTGAACTTTAGGTTCGTAGCTTTGCTCGCGCTGGGCGCAACTTTCCAGGTATTCCAAATAATCTTGAGCTGGCTTATTTTCGCCAAAAAATGTGCCGGCGACCGCGTCCCACATGGCAACCATATCGATCACGCCATTCGCAATCAGATGATTAGGCACCATCATCGGTGTATCAATAATTTCGGTAGCCGATTTGTGATTGTAGTTGACTCCCAGACGCTGTCCGAGCCGAGAAGCAGTTTCGGCGTCGCTACGCGGCTTTCCGGGCTCTGTGATACCCGAAACGAAGGCCGTTTCAGTCGCCAGTCCAGCGCCGAACTTGCCAGTGACCTGTATCGAACAGCTCATGGTGTCGGTAAAGAATCCAACTTGCTTCATGTCAGCCAACGACATGTCGTCTGCTGCCCGAGAAATAACCACAAAACTATAATTTTCGAACGCGCCCTGCTTGTATAATTGCTCGATCCGAAAGGCATTACGGGTTTCTGCCTCAGTCCGGGCGCGCATCGCTGGATGACCGGAAGCATGTCGCAAACTGTTTGCCTGAATCGTCTGCAAGCCTTGGCCGTACTGCATGATCGTGCCGTCCGGCAAGATTGTCAGCGGCACTTTATTCATGACGTGACCAGTTTTGATGGTGCGCTCAATAACGTCGGTGCGGACGTTGGTTTCGACGAGTCTACGCGCCTGGATATCGCCAGCTTCAGCTCGGTTTATGGCGTCATGCAATGACTCGATTGGGCTTTCGACGGTGCAAACCTCCACCAGATCATGACTACCTAGCGCCAAGCTGCCTATCAGCCGATGGGCGCGCAGGCGTGCGACCTGGTCGACCGCCATTTCTGTCACAGCTATGGCCTGTGGATCAGCGAATTCAAAATTTTGTTGTTTTTCGGCTACTGCAGCCATGTCGCGCTCCTGCTCGAGAGTCTTTCATTAGGGGCTGTATCGGACTTTGGCCCACCCACTTTTGGGACCATTTACCGTTGCGGCACAGTTCCTGAATTGCACAGGATTCCAGCTCATGTTTTGTTAAGTGATTGTAGTGTAGCACTGCAGGTGGCACGCTACATATAGTAGTATTTACCGCACCCTAGACTATAGGGCTAGCGCATACCAAAAGTGGCTAGCGCGTGGTAGAACACAGTGTAGTCGGTTTCCAGCTGGTTGCTAGTGAAATTAAAGAAGTACTTGTGCTGAGTGCCGGCACTGGTAGTCAGGATGACTGTATTGATACCATCGCGCGAGCTGGTGCCGATAACATCGCGGGTTGGCGTACCTCGGTCACAAATAAAATCGACGTTCTGCCACTTGGCGTAGACCCCGAACTGCCCGGCGACCGCCGGGGCGTTGGAGGTGGTGTATTTGGTGCAATTGTCGGAAGCCTGTCCGGTCAGCTCTAGATGCGTGCCAGAACCGCTGACAATCAACGCTTTGTTGACGGCTAGATTGGTCGGGATGGTGTCCTCGTAGATAGTCAGCGAGATATTATTATTCTTTTCGACGGTATCCCAGGTGTAAGTTTGGTAGGTGCTGTTGGCCCGCGGTTGCTCGTGCCAGTCGACTGGGATATCGATAGTAAAGTTGGGCTTAGTGTAGTGCTTGGTCTTACCCTCGTAACTAACCTTCGTTACGACAGCTTTAGACTGCGTGATAACCGGCTCCTGGTGTAATGAGCGCAAAAAGAGCCAGCCACAGAGCGCAGCTATGACTAAAAATAGCATGGCGAACAACAGCCATAAAAGCGACCGACGTCGGCGCTGGTGGCGGCTTTTGGTGATGCGATACATAGACTTAGATTAAGCCTCTTGGCGCTGTTTGAGCGCCGTCAGGCGCGGAATGAAGCTCTGGGCAGCACCGTCCATGTCCAGAACTTTGAGGGCGCCGATCAGCACGTACAGATCGTCCAAGCTAGCGGTTTTGATGTCATCCCCTAGCGTCTCAAGCTGGCGCACGACGTGCTCAACCCGTTCAACCAGCCACTTTTCCTCGCCAGGCGTAACCCGGTTACTAGTGATCTTGATCTCCTCGGTTGCGGCCACCACTTCTAGCGAGCGTGCCGAGCGATCACGCTTGCGTAAATGTCCGCGTTTGATCAAATTGCCAACATGCAATGCCACCGTCGCCACCGAAGTATAATTAAGCCCGTTCATAATCTCACGGTAGCTCGGACTGTAACCATGCTCAGCGATGAACACCTCTATATATCCAAGCAGTTCGCGCTGTTTTTTGGTCGGTCGAACGCTTGCGTCTATCTTTGTTTGCTTTTCGTTCATAACACTACCATTATGCCACATTGGGTTTAGCTGGGAATACCCAGTATTTGTACAAGAGGTAGCTCCAGACGGTGAAGAAAGCTGAGGAAACGAAGAAGCCTATGTAAGGCGTGATGCCTATGTGGTCCAGTCCCCAGATTATCAGGTAGTCGATGATAAAACCGATTGACTCAATGAAGATGTAGCGGCCGACATGTTGCATCTCGCTCAGGTGGTGGCCAGTGTCGGCAAAAGCCCAGTAGCGCTGGACCAAATAGTTCAGCGACCAGCCAATGAGGTCGGCCAGCACCTTGGACCACAGCCAGATCCAGTGCAGACCGCTGTAACAGATAGCAAAGACGGCGTAACCGACCCAAAAGTACAGCGTACCACCGGCCATATACTTGGCAAATCTGGTCAGCCAGCTACGACTTGGCACGGCGTTGTCTGGCTGGTTTGCGCGCCTTGGAGGGCTTCGGAGTCTTGACCGGAGAGCTAGCCTCGGCCAACTCAGCGGTCGCCGGCTGAGCCATAGCGATTCCAGCTAGCCCCCACCAGACATATGTCAGGGTATCGTCTGACCAGGCATGCGACAGCAGATTAACGACGGTCAATCCTACCAAAGCCGCCAGTAGACTGAGCGCCAGCGGGTCGGCGCGGCGGCTCCATAGCAGGTAGCCGACACCGAAATTGATTAGCAGGAATAAACCAATCGCTAGCCAACCGGCCTCCTGCCCTAGCTGGATGTAATAATCTTCGGCTAGGCGGGTTTTGCCGTCGTTGTAGACGCTGGCTGGGCCGGCTGTACCAGGTCCACGCCCAAATGGCTGGTGTACCAGATCGCTGACACCATTTTTTAGGGCAGCCAGGTGTCCTTGGTTAGAGCTCTGGGCGCTGGTTGAGTTCGTCTGGGTGTGCAGCACTATGTTTTCAAAGCGATGGTTTGTCCGCAGGGCTAGGCCAGCGCTAACAATCACAACCAGCGCGACGGCGACTAACGCCAGACGCTTGGTGGTCAACAGTCGGTTACCAAAGCGAATGGCTAACACCACGACTAGAGCTGCCAGCGCGCCCAGCCAGGCCGAACGCGAATAAGTAAAGTACAGTGCGACCAGTGCTAGCGGCAAGATCACCAGGTGGCTGCGATTTCGCTTCAGCGGCGTCAGAATGTAGACCATCAGCAAGCTGATCGGGATAAGCAGATAGGCGCCGAACGGGTTTGGCCCACGCATAGTCGACGACACCCGAATGTACTGACTGTTGTTGTTGATCGTCTCGAACGGCGGTATGGTCGTGGCTTCGTTATATCCAAAATGACTCAAAAAATCATGTGGCAAGATGAATGCCTGGAGCAAGGCGAAGCCGATGACGCCATAAGCTGGCCATAGCAATAGCCGCTGCCACTGAGCCGGCAGCTGCGTGGTGCGGACCGCCAGTAGCCAAGCTACCAGGAAAAACACCAGGAAGCGTAGGTCTACTAGCACGCCATAAGCCAGGGCTTTGTCGGTCACGGTGTGGTTGAGGTGGGCGATCAGCGCCCGCAGCAATATCCATCCACTGTAGGCTAGTAGCAGCCACATAAGACGCCGGGTCATAGTCCGGCTTCTGACTTTGCTGTCGAACAACACTAGGTAGAGGGCGCCAATGACGCAGAGCAACAGCAGAGCCTCTTTCCACAACCGCAGCGCTGTATAGTGGCCGTCGATGGTTGAGGCCCAGACCGTCAAAAAACCGTGGAATGGCATAACCACGATGATAAGGCTGATCAGGCTGGCGACCAGACTGATGATGAAGTACTTCAGGGTGGAGGCTTTCATAGGTGTTACAATTAGTATATAGCCTTTGCTCCATATGAAGAACAATACATCTCTCGTTTATAACTTTTGGTTGGTACTCGGCGACGGCCTGGCCATCATCGCCGCCTTCGTGGCCGCCTACGTACTGCGGGTCAGTCTGAGCCACGTCGCTCTGAGCGCCGACGTCCACGCCCGCGACTACGTTGTGGCGCTCATCAGCCTACTGCCCTTCTGGATACTGATCTTTGGCCTGCTCGGGCTGTACAACGCCAGGGTCTACGATAAGCGCTTCAGCGAATTCGGCCGCTTACTAATCGGTTCGTTCATCGGCATTCTATTTGTCATCAGTTACAGTTACATCGACAACGTCACAATCTTTCCGGCGCGACTGGTGACTGTCTATGGCTTCGGGCTGGTTTTCTTTTTCTCGTTACTATTTCGGACGATCGCCCGAGCCGTCCGCCGTGAGCTGTTCGTCTTTGGGGTTGGCATAAACAACGTCCTAATCGTCGGCGACACCGCCATCAGTCATGAACTAATCCGTTCGCTGGCCAATACCGGCGTCACCGGTTACCGCGTCGTCGGGCTAGTTGGCGGCGTCAAGCACCCGGGCAAAACCGGTCACGGTGTGCCGGTCTACGCAACGCTTAATTCGGCTATCGAAACTATTGGCGACCAATCACTACACACCATCGTCCAAACCGAGCTTTACGCCGACGCTGATCGCAACGACGCCGTGCTCAACTACGCCCAAGAGAATCACATCGCCTACCGATTTGTCCCCGGCAATAGTGAGTTGTTCGTCGGCAAGATTGAAGTCGATCTGTTTAGTTCAGTGCCGGTGATCGCCGTCCACCAAACTGCCTTGATCGGCTGGGGCCGAGTCGTCAAACGGCTGACTGACATCACGCTCGGCGGCGCACTACTAGTCCTGGCTTCGCCGCTGATGCTGTTCATCGGTCTACTGCAAATGCTATCCGGTACCGGCTCGGTGTTCTTCCGCCAAACTCGCCT
>JBDSWU010000043.1:0-13400 GCA_039926445.1 Saccharimonadales bacterium (SeqCode) | reverse complement strand
CCACATGTCGATAGTATTGCCGAGCGTGTTCAGATCGACGGAGAACCTCTGTCCGAGGCCGAGTTTTGTGCTGAGTTGACGGAATTTTTGGGATTGGTCGAGCAGGCAGCGCAGCCACCCTCATACTTTGAGCTGCTGTACGCTTTTTCGCTGTGGGTGTTTGACCGCCGGAGTGTTGACTACGCCGTGATTGAGACTGGCATGGGTGGTCTTCACGACGCAACCAATGTTGCTAGGCGGCCAGATAAGCTGTGCATCATCACCGATATTGGCTACGATCATATGCAGATTCTCGGCAACACATTGCCGGAGATAGCTGGTCAGAAAATAGGCATCGTTCATGCTGGCAATACTGCGCTGACCTACCGACAGGCAGATGATGTTATGAATGTCTTTGACGCATGGTGTAATAAGGTTGGGGCTACATTGACGCCATTGGACGCATCAGCAATTAGTAGCAACTATAATCATGAATTTGGTGGACTGCCATTGTTCCAGCAACGGAACTGGTTGTTAGCCAGGGAGGCTTACAACTGGATCGCTGATCGGGATGGACTGGCTGATTTGTCTCTCGAGGATGAACTACGCACTCATCGCTTGCAGGTACCAGCCCGTATGGAGATATTACGACGTGGTGACAAAGTACTGGTGATGGACGGTGCTCACAATCAGCAAAAAATGACCGCATTTGTTGAGAGTTTTCACCAACAATTTCCAGATGTGCGGCCGGACGTATTGGTAGCACTCAAAACTGGTAAAGAATACAGCGCTGTCGCGCCAATGTTAGCCACGCTGGCGTCCAACATTATCGTCACGACTTTTGATACCTCGCAGGATCTACCGGCCGTGTCGCTCGATCCTGAACTGTTAGCGTCGGAGCTGCAAGCAGCCGGAGCAAGTAGTGTTCAAGTTGTGCCAGATTTGCGCATGGCGTACGATAGTCTGATGAAGACTTCGAACAACGTATGTATCATAACTGGCTCTTTTTACTTGATCAGCCAGCTCCGCCAGCAGCGGATTTTACTATGATAAGGCTGATAGTTGCCTATGATCGCCAGCGGGGAATAGCCAAACAGGGGTTTCAGCCCTGGGCTATACCCGAAGACGAGGCCTATTTTGCCGACAAGACAAAATCGTCGGGCGCCCAAGTATTGATGGGCAGTACAACCTACAAAACGCTCAAGGGGCCGCTTCCCGGTCGCCGAAATTTCGTACTCACATCAGACAAAAGTCCGGTTGACGGCACCGAACTAGTTCATGACTTGCGTAAGTTTTTGGCGAATTATACTGACGTCGAAAACGACCTGTGGGTGATAGGTGGTGCGAATGTCTATGCGCAGGTCCTGGACAGTGGTATGGCTAATGAGATTTATGCTACTGAGATCGAAGCCGACTTCGGCTGCAACCAGTTTTTCCCAGATGCTCATGAAAAGTTTAGATTAGTATCAGACTCCGAGCTGCATGAGCAAAACGGCTTCATTTTTCGTTACCGCGTATTCGCCAAATAAGGTCATCCGCAGCCTGTTGCTATCTGTAAAAAAATTCATAGCGGTTGTGTCAATGTACGCCTATGCTAGTAAAGTCACTAACGTAATACAAGGAGACTGGATATGTCGAAAGAACTAGAACTGCACTGTCACCCGACCAGCAGATCTTATTTTGACTTTAGCCGTCAATTTGGACACGTTGCGACAGGGGTATAACTTTACGCGATTATTCGCAAACCACAATTAATCAAACAGAGGAGGTGCATATGGGCATCATTGTAGCAATTATTCTAGGTGGATTAGTCGGTTGGGTTGCTTCCAAAATTATGGGACGCGAAGAGGGACTGGTCATGAGCGTCGTTATCGGCGTCGTCGGTTCGTTTATTGGCAGTTTCGTCTCATCATTCTTCACAGGTAGCGATAAGTCATTCCTGGCATTTAGTGCCATGGGATTGTTCTGGGCACTGGTTGGTGCGGTCATATTTGTTGCTATCCTCAACGCCATATCACGCCCCCGTCACCACACGGTTTAGCTGATATCTTTCAACTCCAAAGTTCCCCTGTTAGAAGCAGGGGAACTTTGTTTTATTGTGTCACTTATCCACCGCTTGGCTAGCTGCACTTTACACGGAGGAATATACTATATGCAGAAAGAAGGAAACAAAATGACACAAACTCACGAAAGTCCGCAAGCTCCGCTTGAGGGCTTATTTTTTATACGTAATGGTTACAGCCCAAACTTCACAGCAACCGAACAGCAAGACTGTGATTCTGCCTCAGTCGCCGATAGTCTTGCCGAAAGCCTAGATCTTGATCGGGTAATGATTCGTCTAGTCCAAAACAGGCTCCACCAATCAAGTTATGGCGGTCGCGCGCATGAGCGGGGTGTTATGGCTGTCCATTACATCGGCGATCGGGCCGGAGACATCGTAGATGGTGTTGTTTTTGTTGATGAAGTTTACGATGCGGGGCTAAATGCACGCCAGCGACAAGCGCTCGGTAGCCAAGCAATACGATTGACTCCCTCAGCGGGCGATGCCATATGCTTGCCCCATTCGGAGCATGCCGCTGATCTGCTGTTACAGCATGGCTACCAACACAGTGATGAGCTGGCAACGGTTTACGAGATACCACGCCAACCACAAGCCGAGGAAGAGTTTGCGCAGTACGCCTCCGGCCACTCGCAGTAGAGTTCTCAGTTGCTAAGGCAGCATACAGCTGCACTAGGTGTGGTTAGTGGGATAGTTGTGAAATGTTACACTAGCATAAGCAACAAGAAAGAGAAAATTTGGATAAAAAGCTCAAAAGAATCAGTGCCCGTCTTGCTCCAAACCGCCTGCCGCAGATAGCCAGTTATTTGCTACGTGACGAAGCAATTAGTGGCAAGCTGATCATCGTCGCGACGATGTTGGCGCTTATTTGTGCCAATAGCCCATTGGCGGATGCCTATGAGCGGCTGTGGCACACCCAGCTTAGTGTTGGGCTGGGTCAGTGGGCTCTGCAGCTTGATCTTCGGCATTGGGTCAATGAAGGGCTGATGACCTTTTTCTTTCTGGTCGTTGGGCTTGAGATAAAACGCGAGACTGTCAAAGGCGAGCTACGCAAACTTCGGGCTGCACAGCTACCGATAGCCGCGGCACTCGGCGGCATGGTGGTGCCGGCACTGATCTATATGGCTATCAACCGAGGCTCGACAGGCTTCGTCGGTTGGGCAATCCCAATGGCCACCGATATAGCTTTCGCCGTAGGCTTACTGGCCCTCGTCGGTAGAAGCATACCAGCATCACTCAAATTGTTCCTGTTAACCTTGGCGATTGTTGATGACATCGGTGCGATCATAGTTATTGCTTTGTTTTACGGCGGCGGATTTAGCCCGTTGTTGTTCGGACTGGCTGTGCTGCTGGTTATGTTGCTGGCGTCACTCAGAAAGACCAAGCTGCTTAATGCACCAGTCTTTGCCGCTATTGGCGTCGGACTCTGGCTGTCGCTCAATGCAGCCGGCATCCACCCAAGTATTGCTGGCGCCATTTTGGGATTTCTGGCGCCGGTTAGCGTCGCTGGCAAGCACTATCGGCCACTACTTGAGCGGTTGGAACGTCACACAATACCTTTTTCGACGTTATTGGTGGTACCGCTGTTCGCTTTTGCAAATACTGGTGTCAGACTGGGCAATGCCAGTTTTACGGACACAACGATGCGCGTCGGGTGGGGCATAGCCGCAGGTCTGATAGTCGGTAAGTTGATCGGCATTGTCGGGGCCTCCTGGCTGATGATCCGCTTTACCCGCTCGCGGCTACCGCGCGGTGCTGTTTGGTCGCAGATGGTTGGCGTGGGATTATTGGCTGGCATCGGCTTTACGGTGTCAATCTTCGTTACCGAACTGGCCTTCGCGAGCAATACTGGCCTGATCGACACCGCCAAGCTCAGCATTTTTGCCGCCTCTGCCTTAAGTGCTGTCCTCGGGCTACTAATCCTGAAACGTCCAAAACCAACGATCTAATCATGGCCTTTACATTTAATACTATCTATGACATAATGTATTCATGTTTAAAGAAATCGAAGCCAGTGTCATTCGCTGGAATGCCAGCACAAACGAGCGCCAGAAGCTCCAGCATAGCTACCTAGCATTAACGATTGCTCTCATTTTGATCGCCGGAGTAGTCAGCCTACTCAGCGCCAACTTTGGTCACAATCTAACTTACTTGGCTGGCGCCGCCGTTGTCGCCTTTGCAATAAACGCCCTGGTCTGGAATCTACTCAATTCGGCATTATTGACCAAGCTCCCTGTCCGCCCGAAACGCACCAAATAGCTCAGTCAAAAAACTTCGTAGGGAGTTACTAGTAGAACCTCGCCGCTTAGTGTTGGTGACCAAGAGTCGGTTTAACTTTGCCGTACTCTCGCCAAATTAGCCACAGGATGAAAACATCAAAAATTGTCAGCAAAATCATGCCGACAGAGACTTGTACGAAGAAAATGGTGTACACCTGGTAGATCATCAAAGCGCCGAGCGATATCAGTGAGAATGGATAGGCCCAAAGCTGGTTTTTTATGATGCCGATAACGGCGATCAGTTTGATGAGGGCATGAATCCACAGGTAGATAATGATAAACGCTCGACCACCACTGCCGATATGGGCGGTGCTCTGCAGCAGCAAGTTGGCTACTACGTCGTGGGGATCGTCTATTAATTCCCGCTGGGTGATCATTACCAAAAAATTATGGATGGCAGCTGGGCTTACAAACAGCAGCAAAAGACCACCTAGAAATTCTAAAGCGCCTGAAATACCCTTGAGGATAATGCCACCCTCAAAAACCTTATCAAACAGATCGGTTGGATGAAATGTACTCACTAACTTTTCTCACAAGTCTTGCTGGCTATCCATTCCACCAGTAGGAAGGTCGATGCGAAGTAAGGAAATGCCCCGTAGACAGTATCGCTAACCGAGTGTGAGTCTCTATCGATCGCAACCACAACCGTTGCCAAAAAGATTAGGGCCAATACGTATACAGCAAAGCCGATAAGCGTTACGGGCTTGTGTACCAGACGTGTCGATTGAAAGTGTTTCATAATTACATTGTACTCCGCGCCGCTACCACGTCGGCAGCAGCTTAACTCGGGTTTTTACTGGCTTCGACAGACTGCTTGGTTATGTCCAGGCTGCAAGCTTTGTGGTCGCGGCAGAACTGCTCACATTGCTTAGCGACAGCTTCGTCTGTGTAGTGCAGCCCGCACTCAGGACACCGGTAGGACTCGATTTTCTCGACAAGCTCGACACTGACGCTATCCCCAGATTCTTTACCGATCATCTTACGAATTTCGGTCCTGATAGGTAGCATGTGTATACCGTTGCCCATAGCCATAAACGAGCTTCGGAACTCGACTCCGTCGACTTTTGCACTGATTTTGACGGTTCCACGAGTACCAAAGTAACCAACCGATTCTGGCCAAACTACATAGGTCCAACCACCCTTATTTGGACGCTTCACTAGACGAGCAGTAAATATTTTGTTGATTAACATAGATAATTATATTTTATCATTCAGCATCGATCTGCCAAATATAATTAAGTTCTGCTAAACTTTGGTTATACATCTAATTTGGAGAAAATTATGAAAACTATGACTTGCAAGCAAATGGGTGGCCCCTGCGACATGGAGTTCCACGGAAATTCAGCTGACGAGGTTATAAAAGCCGAGGATAATCACCTAAAAGAAGCCGTTGGCAGTGGTGATAACAGTCACCAGGCCGCCCTCAACGACATGAAAGGTCGATGGAAGAATCCCCTAAAAGGCATGGGATGGTACAGGCAAGTTAAAAAAGATTTTGCTGCCCTCAGCGACGATTAGACAGCTCTTTCTTTAAGCTCAACTAGTATTACGTGAGTGTCAGTATCACCTATATTTTCTCCGTAGTGTCAAACTCGCACTTCTCCGGACACCTTGTCTCTTTCAAGCGGTAGCTGGGTGAGGCTAGCAGCGTAAGCTGCTGTATGTTTTGACCCAAACCAAGCGTTTCGAGCTTCCTTCAGCCCGTAATAAACGATCACAAGTCCAGCTATTGGGTCAGCCCACCACCAACCTAAAGTTGCATTTAAAGTGATTCCAATTAGGATTGCTCCTGCCACGTAGGCATCAATTAAAGTTACCTTACCTTCTGTTAGTAAGACTGGGTTGTTGATTTTCTTACCGACTTTGAACTTCCCAAAAGCCAACAGTAACATAACGACAAAGGTTGCTAGTAGCCAATCCATTCCCAGGTGAGACACCAGAGGGTGTGAGTTACTGGCAAGAGTCCTTAGCGCTTGAACTAAAACGTATAAGACCAAACATGCGAAAGCTACGCTTATAATTTTAAGGGCTTTGGTTTCTCTGGATTTGTTGATTCCTCTAAGCTGCCAGACAACTACCGCCGATGCTAAGATTTCTATTGAGGAGTCTATCCCGAACCCAACTAAGGCAATGGAGTTTGCACGGGTTGCCGCAATAGCCAAAACGCATACACTAACAACATTCCATGACAGCGTGAAATATTCAAGCCAGAGGCCTTGCTTGATGCCATTCTCTATAGTCTCACTGTTGGAGCTGCTCATTAACACATAATATCAAACAAAAAGACCCTCAAAAATGAGAGTCTTAGGTAACAGCTAGATTGTATCTGTTATTCAATTTGGAGGGCCAGGTGGGACTCGAACCCACGACATTCTGCTTAAGAGGCAGACGCTCTAACCAGCTGAGCTACTGGCCCTTGTTTTGAATTTGTACGTATTGCATACAACTTGAAAAACTTTAGCAAATTACCTCTGTTTTGGCAAGTGCTAAGGACGTTTACGCGCTTGCAATGGGATTGCGAACAGCATCGATTTTGCGCTGCATATAGCAGATGAAGAAGGTGGCACCTGCGATACTGAGTAGAACAAAGAATGTAATGACAATGGCTGCGATAATGACAATCGTGTGTTGCGATATGTTGTCACCAGGCGAGCCTGAGCCGTAGTTGAGTCCGCCGCCGCCTAACAGCAATGAGGGACTGGTGCTCAGGATGAAGATTAGGAACGTGTCGTTTGATTTGAGACGCTGCTTTGTCACTAGATCGAGCGCTTCGGCGTAGTGCCAGGCCCACCAGTAGTTTCCGGCGGGTAGAGCCAGGAACCAGGCTGACGGTATTATCTTGCGACCGGCAGCGGCATTGACTTCTCGGCCACTGACAGAGCACCAGTAAAAGTAGTAGAATCCGATGGTCAGTATTTGGTAGGCGATCAACCGACGGGTGCTAATGCTGTGCAGCATAATTAGGCTTGGGGAGGTGTGCTAGAGCTCGACGGAGTAACAACTTCGCCGGTGGTTGGATCGGTTGAGACGGGTGCAACTGAGGCGACCACGTCAGGAGTGTCTACAGTCATTGGTTCGACTGGAGCGTCCATTGCAGGAGCTGCTGGTGTCATCATTTCACCGCCATCAACAGGCGCGAAGGCGTTTGGGCCAGTCGGAGCGGCTGGAACGACGTCAATAGTACCAGCAGCTACCTTGTTGAAGTCAACCTGGATGATGGCATGGCCGATCATGCCGAGTAAGAACATTAGGACAAAAGCTAGAACCTGCGTCTGTTTGCCTTTGGTGACCTTTTCGACGCCGGCACAGTACTTCCACAGCCAATAATAGTTAGCGATCGGAACGATTAGGAGCCATGAGGTAGGTATCTCAGCGCCGAGTGCTTCCATCTCGTGCTTAGTTTTAACCTGCCATACCAGGCTGTAGATGCCGAAAGTGACAAATGGCAAGAAGAAGACTGCTGCTGGGCTACGATGTTTCATGATATTTCAAATCCTTTGACTTATTCTGTTAATGCTTATTATATGTCACAACGTTGTAAAAGCAAGTACGAGCGGTGCATGATGATACAATCGTAGTCATGAGATCACTCAACGGCGCTGAACTAGCCGAATATATCAAGCAACGGCAGGTGCAGCAAGTACGTGGCTTGCGCCAGGCTAACGGCGTTGCGCCGAAGTTGGCCATAATTGTGACGGTCGAGAACAAAGTCATAGATGTCTACATGCGCCTCAAGCAGCAATACGGCGCTGACATTGCGGTGGACGTTGACGTCCACAGGGTGTCGCAGACCGAGGTGCCGGCGCTGATCGCTAAACTTAATGATGACCTAACTGTTCATGCCATCATTTTGCAGCTGCCACTTCAGGATCCAGCGCAAACCGATGAGCTAACAGCGTTGGTGCTGCCCGAGAAGGATGTTGACGGATTGGGAGCGCAACCGAACTTTGACCCAGCAACGCCGCTGGCCGTTATGTGGCTGCTGGCTGGTTACAACATAGATCTGCGTGACAAGTCGGTGTTGATCGTTGGCCGTGGCAAGCTGGTTGGGCGGCCGTTGGAGAAATTAATGCTGGCATCGGGCGTGACGCCGAGGATAAGTACCAAAGAGACAAATGATCTGCGCGAGGCCTGCTTGGAGGCGGATGTAATCATTACTGCGACCGGTGTAGCCGGGCTTATTACAGCTGATATGATCAAGGAAAAAGCGGTGGTTGTCGATGCCGGCGTTGCCAGTGAGGGCGGCAAGACAGTCGGTGACCTAGCTCCTGACGTCTACGAACGCGATGATTTGACACTGACACCGACTCGCGGTGGGGTTGGTCCGATGACGGTTTGCGCGCTGTTCGATAACACTATCATTGCCGCTCGCCGCAGTATCCAGGCGTCATGAATATCGGTGTCTTTGACTCCGGTGTTGGTGGTCTGTCAGTGGCCCAAGCTATTGAAAAGGCGATGCCTGAAGCGACAGTTATCTTTAGGACCGATCCGGAGCATTTTCCGTATAGCTCACGCACGCCAGCAGAGCTTATCGGCTTTGTTGTGCCGGTGCTCGAGTCGATGGTGGTAAATGATGGTTGCGAGGTGATTGTTATCGCCTGTAACACCGTATCGACGACCATAGTTAACACGTTAAGAAAGCTGATATCAGTTCCACTGATTGCTATGGAACCGATGGTAAAACCGGCTGCCGGTTTGACAAAGTCGGGCGTCATCGCCGTCTGTGCGACGCCGACGACACTGGCCAGCGAGCGATATCAGTGGCTCAAATCAAGCTATGCACCGAACGCCGTCGTCATCGAGCCTGATTGTAGCGACTGGTCGGCGATGATAGAGCGAAACGAAGTAGATCGAGGCATGTTGACTAGCCGGCTGGCGGCGTCACTCGATGCCGGAGCTGACGTGATTGTGTTGGGGTGCACACACTACCACTGGATTGAGGATGAGATTCGGGCGATTGCTGGTGATAGAGCTATCGTCTTGCAGCCCGAGCAGGCGGTCATGGAACAGCTCAAACGAGTTCTTGGACAGTTGACGTGAACTGTGCCCCGCGGTCCTTGTAGTTAATAAATAAGTCGAAGCTAGCGCAGGCTGTCGATAATAGCACCACGTCGCCCGGTTGGGCTGACTTTTGAGCGTGTTCCACGATGTCTTTCATAGTCTCGCCACCCAAGATGAAATCGGTGAAGCCGGCAGCTTCGAGCGACGCTTGGATACGCCAGGCTTGCTCGCCGATAAGCACGGCGCAGCGGACGTGACTAGCAATTACCACCTGAGCTAAGTCACCATACGAAGCACCCTTATCAGAGCCACCTAGGATGATAACCTTGGGTTCAGCAAACGCCTGCATAGCCACGATGGCGGTTTCAGGGGTAGTACCAAAGCTGTCGTTATAGTAGCGTACGCCGTCCAAGTCACGTACGAACTCAAGTCTGTAGGGCAGGCCGGCGAAGCTGGTCAGAACTGCGCGCGTAGCCGCTAAGTCCTGTGTATATTGCCAGGTAACAGTCAGCGCGGCGCAGACATTTTGCCAGTTGTGACGACCGAGCAGTTGCAGCTCATCAGTCTGACAGATAACCTGATCGTCGATGACAACGGCATCATTAAGCACCTGAGCGCCAGGTGCTTCGTAGTACGGCAACAGCTGGCCGACTGAGGCGTCGGCGACACTAGTTGATGTTTCGTCGGCTGCGTAGTAGACAGCGATATCAGACTCGGACTGGTGAATAAATAGCTGTTGTTTGGCGGCAACGTACTCCTCAAAATCGTCGTGCCAATCTAGATGTTCGGGCGCAACCATTAGGCAGACAGCCATTTGTGGCGACGACCGGAGGTCGATCAGCTGGAAGCTGGACAACTCTAGCACCACGAAGTCTGTAGGCTTGATTCCGGCCCGCAGCAGGTCTAGCGCTGGAACGCCGATGTTACCGCCCAGATGAACAGTCTTGCCACCCGCCCTCAGTAGCTCAGCAATCAGCGTACTAGTCGTGCCTTTACCTTTGGTGCCAGTAACACCGATTATATTTTTGGTCGGGCAGACTCGCAGAAATTCGTTGGTGTTACTAGTGACTTTTGACAGTATCGCTTCACCGGCCGCCGCCACTAACTGCGCCGGATGGACATGTGGCGACCGAACGATGATGTCAAACTCACCCAAGTTTGCTAGATAGTCATCGCCTAGCTGAGCACTGACGCCGGCAGGGAGTTCTAGCTCGGCGTTCTGGTCGCAGATAGTGATGCCATGGCCATCGTCCCAGTAGTTGTATGCCGCTTGACCCTCGAGCCCGTAACCGATAATTGCAATCTTCATAATTCAAGTTTACAGTATTGCGACGGCCTAATTAGGCGGTTAACTGCTTTTTGACTAGATCGGCGACTTGTCGCGGCGTCATGTCAGCCTTCAAGATGACGGCGCTGACACCGAGCTGCCGGACGCTCTCGGGGATTTCCTGCTCGCCCATATTAGTCAGAATGATAACTTTTAGGTCTTTGCCCCAGGCAGTGGCCCGCAGCTTGGCCAGCATGGCGTCGCCAGTCATTTCGGGCATCATCAAATCTAGTAGGATAATATCGGGCTTCAGGCTTTCGATAAGTGCCAGACCGAGCTTGCCATTTTCGGCTGTCTGGACATCGTAACCTTCCGCCTCGAACTTGAAGCGGTACATTTGACTTATCGCTTGGTCGTCTTCGATGATCGCGATTTTTGTCGCCATGCGCTAACTGTACGAGATAACATCCGCAACCGCAAGCATTTCGTGTCTAACTACCTCATAAATCTCCAACATATGGTTCAGATTAATGAACACCGGTACGAAACTAGCAGAGCAGGCTTTAGGTGATTTCTTAGCTAAGAATTGGAAGCATGGCCAACAGGTATTTTATCTCACGCTTGTGAACTTACTAATCTTGAATTTGGAGATGTGTAATAGTAAAAATATGTCGCGAGAAGTCCTAAGCCGAATTACTGATGAACTTACTGAAGTTGGGCACTCACTAACATACTATAGTGATCTCGGTTTGAATTTTGATCTTCTGGCTGTCACCAAACTATGTGAAGTTGTAGGCAAAGATTTTTATGGTGCGCAAGCAGCCAAACTCGCCGAAAACACCGACAAAAAGGATCTGGTTATTGCACAAAGTGATGAGACTCTGAGGCTGAGCACCGAGTTTGTGAGTCCAGTTATTGACACTCTGTTAGCCGGCAGCGCACAAGCACTCGGTAGCTGGGCGCTATACGGCGTCAATCGATATGACAAATGGGCGGTGGATTTGAACCGCATATGGATTCTGTCTCAACTACCCTTGCGGTTGTAACGCTTTGCGGTGTACGTTCGGTGGACATTTATAGACGATCCCAGGATCATCTTTCAACTAGGCTAGAAACTTTCAGGAATGTTGAGTATGTTAAGCAGCTCGAGCCTGGATCTATCATGCTTATAGATGGCCAACTCGATTCGCCACACTGTTGTCTGCGTGGAGGCTCCAAGTTTTTCAGTTGTACTATATGTCTACGATCTGCTCAGTACATAGACTATGAATTGTCAGTAGCACTGCCTGATATTGGCGCAGAGCTGGTGCTTGACACTAATATGATGAGTAGCAAAATGATCAGCAACCACGAAGCGTGGAATATCCCACCACGGTCACTGATATACCCCGCCAGTAGGCAGCAGACATAACAAAGCACATCGAAAAGAAGCATATGACGATGCTACAGGACGAGGAAGTACTTGCCATGGGTCGCTTAGTAGTTGCGCCAGTTGTCGAAAATTTATTCGCACACAGCCCGCGCGCCCTGACTAACTGGAATCTCTACGCACACAACCGCTACGAAAAGGTTGGAAGTTTGGGAGCGCACCAGGACTCAGTATTATCTACAGTTTTAGCCGCAACCCTCACAGGAGAACGGCTGTTTAAAGTTCACCGAATCATCGATTCTGCTGCAGAGCAATACGGCGAAATCATTGAGCTTCATACTAAAGCCCGGATCGATAATGGTGCTTGACGGCCAGATAGACCCAGCTCATTCTGTGGCTTGTTTGGAAAAACCCAAGTGTTTCAGCTATCCTTGACGTACCAGACCTCCTGCGACCGGCTTGATGCACTCGCGGCGTTTAGCTTGATGTAGTACAGTGAAATATCCTGAATTTGACATGGTTCAGTGTCAGCTGCGACCAAGTATGAGTGTCGATCAGTCAGCATGCTATAGTGATATTTATATGAATAGTTCTGTTGTAATTGCAACTATCGCTGGACTCTGTGGAATGCTTGGCTGGGGAGTGGGTGACTTTTTTGCCAAAAAGACGATTGATATAGTTGGTGATCTCGCCACGCTGGCTTGGGCTCATGTGGCTGGAATAGGGATTTTGTTGTTGCTTTGTGCTGGCAAGTTCGCAGGCTCGACGCAATCTCTATCTGATAGCTTGCCACATGGCTCGCACGAAATAGGTGGTTTATTGTTTTTCGGTGCGTTACAGGCCACTGTTTACTTCTTCGTTTACCGGGCATTCGCTGTCGGTAAAGTTTCGCTCTTAAACCCGGTGTTCTCGACCTATTCAGGACTGGTGGTTATACTATCGGTTGTCGTTTTTGGCGAGACGCTGCATATCACCCAACTCTTGCTTGTCACTGCAACTTTTATCGGAGTCTTGCTGATGAGCATTGAGTTTGGACTAGAGAATAGGCGCGTGTTTAGTTCGGAAAATATAATGGGCTTGGGTAGCATAGTGATCGCTACACTTTTAGCATCAGTTTGGACGCTGCTGTGGGCTCACTTTGTGGCGAACAAAGACTGGCTGGTATACGCCACGGTTATGTATACTGCAATGTTCGTTACAATCCTGTTAATCTGCGCGGTTCAAAAGATTAATCTACACATCACAGATCGCACGCTTTGGAAATAATTCATCTTCATCGGTATTGGTGAGGTTGTGGCCTATGTTGGTATAAGCAGTGGCTATAGTGTGACAACACATACAAGTATTGTTGCAGTGCTAAGTGCGGCGTTCTCCGTGCCGACCGTGGTGCTTGGCAGACTTTTCCTGAAGGAGAGAATAAATAAGCAGCAGTATGTAGGTGTTGCT
>JBDSWU010000042.1:0-6284 GCA_039926445.1 Saccharimonadales bacterium (SeqCode) | reverse complement strand
GGTTATAATAGGTAAACCAAATGGCACAAAAGAAAAAATCCACCAAAAGCAGAAAAGCTCCAGAGCCCACACCTAGCGAGCGCAATCCTTTTTGGGCTTACGCCGGCGCGATCATCCTGATACTACTGGCGACATTTATGCTTATTGGCGGCTTTGGTACCGGCGGAAGCCTGCCAACAAACCTATTCCATAGCGCTTACTGGGCTTTTGGATGGATGGCCTACCTAGTACCGGGGGCTCTAGCTTATTGGGGTGTTATGAAGTTTGCATCCGAAGAGAAGCAGGCGCCTCTCAGCAAGCTGACCAGCCTGTTCGTCATGCTAATGGCAGCTGCTGCTTGGGCGCATGTGGCTTTCGCTAGCAAAGACTTCAGTAATAACTGGATGGGTGGTCACGGTGGGGCAGTCGGCCGAGTGGTCGGCAATGCCATGCTCGACGCTCTCGACAAAATCCCAGCCAGCTTGCTTTTCTTCATAGTTACTACGCTGGCAGCACTTTACTCTTTTGGTATCTCGCCAAAGTCGGCGGTCGAGTCAATAACAGGTCTTTTCCAACGACCTGAGCGCGAGGACGAAGAGTCAAGCGATCTAGGCTCGCTAAAGGCCAAAGCTGGGTTTAAACTAAATGCCGGTGTGCCGGTCGAATCACACAGTGCTATGGATATCGCTGGTCGGGAAGCTCCCAAGCTGACGAGCATGAAGAACACAGCTCAGAAACTGACGGCTAGCGAAAATCACGAGGCACTAACGACTGCTCGCGATGCCGACTGGCAGTTCCCATCAATGACATTGCTCAATCAAAAACAAGACAAAGCCGATGCAGGTGACGTAAACGCCAACGCCAAAATTATTCATGACACGTTCGGTCACTTCAAGATTAATGTCGAGATGGAAGGCGCCAATATTGGTCCGCGCGTAACGCAGTACACCATGAAGCCGCCGTCTGATGTTAAGCTGACTAAGATTACGGCCCTCGAGAACAATTTGGCGCTTGACTTGGCTGCTCACTCGATTCGCATGGAAGCGCCAATCCCTGGCCAGCGGGCTGTTGGCATCGAAGTACCTAATATCAAGGCAGCCACCGTCCGCGTCGCAAGTCTGCTTAGCTCAAAGGAATGGAGCAATTCGCCGGGACCGTTAAGCTTTGTTATTGGCAAGGATATTGCCGGTCTGCCGATTGTCGCTGACCTGGCCAAGATGCCCCACCTATTGGTTGCCGGTCAAACTGGTTCCGGTAAATCCGTAATGATCAATACCTTTATTACCAGTTTGCTGTATCGTAATTCGCCATCTGATTTGAAGTTGATTCTGGTTGATCCTAAGCAGGTTGAAATGGCGCCTTATCAAGACTTGCCGCACCTGCTGACACCGGTTATAAACGATCCAGAGAAGTGCATCTCAGCCTTGAAGTGGGCAGTGGCAGAGATGGAAAGACGCTTGCGAACTATGGCTGGTGTCGGCAAGCGCAACATTAGCGAATACAATTTGCTCAAGCAGGCAGAGGGCATGCCTTATATCGTGATCGTTATTGACGAATTGGCCGACCTGATGATGATGGCCGCTCGCGACGTCGAATCGCTGATCGTTCGTTTGGCCCAAAAAGCCCGTGCTGCCGGCATACATCTGGTACTAGCCACGCAGCGTCCGTCTGTCGATGTCATCACAGGTCTAATCAAAGCCAATGTCCCAGCCCGTATCGCCTTTACTGTTGCCAGTCAGATCGATTCGCGTACCATTATCGACCAAATGGGTGCCGAGAAGCTGCTCGGCCGTGGTGACATGCTGCTGCTGACTAGCGACATGGCCAAACCAAAGCGTGTTCAGGCAGCACTGATCGAAGACGATGAGACCGCCAAGATAACTGAGTTCATCCGCATGCAACGACCGCCACAATACGATGACGAAATCATTTCCCAGCCCGTCCAGATCGGTAATGGCAAGGGCGGCGTAGTTGCCGACTTTGGTGGTCAGGATGCTGACGACGACATGTTCCGTGACGCCGTCCGCGTGGTTATAGAGAACAAGAAGGCCAGCACCAGTTTGCTGCAGCGTCGCCTGCGCATCGGCTATGGCCGGGCAGCGCGCGTCATCGAGCAGATGGAAGAGCAGGGCATTATTGGTGCGGCCGATGGCTCGCGACCACGTGAAGTCCTGGTTAGCTCACTCGACGAAGTCTTTGGCGGCGCGTCTGGAGACGACGAAGTGCCTGGCTTCGACGGTGATATTTAACAGATAGCAGATGCCAAACATGTGCATAACCACTTGCCAATAGCTGTTAGAATTCTTACTATGGGGTTAACAACAAACATGTGTGGAAAAGGAGGTCGGTAGTGTTTGCAGAGCGTTTGGTGCCACCAGGTTCCAATGCTGCGTCACAAGCTGACTCGTACCTTACAACTCCCGCCGATATCAGCGGGAGTTTTTTAATGCGTCAGCGCCAAACTCCCCATGATCATGACCCCCCTTTTGTAACGCCGGTCGATGAGTTTTCGGGTTTACCGTGGGTCATCCTGCCACCTGATTACGCACTGCCAGCCCACAGATCTGATCTGGCCGATGACAATCATGCCTTCCACCCGTCTAGGTCGCCGCTCCTCAATACGCCAGCCGGTATAGCTCTGCGCAACGCCAGAGTCCAGCGGGTCAACTGGTATGACCATCACATGGTTTATCACAAATATTTCAGTGGCCCGGAGATACCATCAGACCCAGCAGATATATTCCGTCGGGTAGTCTTCGCAGTGGCGCGTTACATACCCGACATGGCGATTGACTGCGATGGTTACGAGCCGGAAGCCGTACCTATTACAGATCAGCAAAAAGATCGGCTATGGCGCTCAGGTGAACTGCGGGTGGCTAGACCGGGGGTGGTACGCGGCTTTTTGGGTAATTACGTCGCCGGTCAGGACCTGTCACACGTCTCCGAAAGTAAGATTGATGAGTTTCTACACACAAGTGACAATCGCCAGAGTCTTTTTCTGGGGCAATGGCTACTGGCCCAAGCCACCGAGGTGGCAACCGAGCCAATTAGCGGCCAGTATCAGCTTGCGCATAAAGCCGGCAATATTGCGCCCAACCTAACAGGTAAGACGCCCAACCTAGTCAAAAACACGCTCGGCAACAAGTTTGAAACTAGTCCGTACGTAAAACTCCTGCGCGAACGCCTAGTTGCCTAGTTGACATAAAGCATACACTAAGCATACAATTGACGGCATGAGCAAAACCACCGCAACCACCACCAATATGAATATTCGCTTGGACGTCGAAACCCGTCGCGAGCTGAAGAAGTTCGCGGACAAGGTTGGCATCCCGGCCAGCTCCCTGGTCAACGCCAGTATCCGCGAGATGTTGCGCAAGCAGGAAATCACTCTGAGCACCCTCGAGCCCACACCGTATCTCGAGGGGATTATCACCGAAGCTGAGGCCGACTACGCCGCTGGCAAGAACATTATCGGCCCGTTTGATACAGCGGAAGAAATGATGGCATCGCTAAATGATATGGATTGATGTGTGCAAGTTACGTATCATCCAAAGTTCAAGAAGCAGTATAAGAAGTTAAAGCCTACTCAGCAGGAGCGGTTTGCTCTTGCACTAGCTGTATTTGTGATTGAACCCAGACATCTAAGTCTGTACAACCACAGCCTGACTGGTGATTGGATCGGTCATCGTTCGATCAGCTTTGGCGGCGACTGGAGGGCGCACTACTTGCCAAAAGGAAAAGATACAGCATTCTTCGTAGCCATAGGTACGCATAGCCAGCTGTACAGGTAGTTGACTAACAGGGGTGGATAGGCTATACTGTAGCGACTATAGTTCGAGCGTTCAGCTAGATCTATATGTAGAGCCCGAGCAAACCTTCACGTAATAAGATAGTTTGCACGGCGCGAAGCTATATCAACTTCAGCTCATGACTTTATGTATGTGGGCTGTCTCGATTGAAGAATCGGGTAACCAATGGGAGTTCAATTTATGAACGAATACGAAATTGCCGTGTTGTTTCACCCTGACCTCGAAGTCGACCTGAGTAAGGCCGAGGACAAGCTCAAGAAGATCGTCACCGATAACGGTGGTGAGGTGACTGCAACCGACAACTGGGGTAAGCGCAAGCTGGCCTACTCTATAAAAGGTAACGAGCATGCTGTGTATGTTTTTTATACGGCCATGGTTCCACCACAGGGAGTCATGAAGATCGAGAGCACACTCAACATCACCGATGAAGTGATCCGCTTCCTGATCACTCGCCCAGACCTAAAGGCTATCGCCAAAGCGGAAGCTGCCAAAGCCATCAAGGCTGAGCAAGCTGCCAAACGCGGTGACCGTGGTGATAGTGATGACGAAAAAGACGAAGACGAAAAATAGTCTTCTTAAAAAAAGATTAAATTGCTTGACGGCGAATTGATCAAGGGCGTAGGGTAAGAATACTCAAATGAGAGTACTAACCAAAAGACATATGTCTTATAACGAAGGAGGATGTCAATATGGCACGAAGTCTCAATCAAGTAACACTAATGGGTAACCTGACACGCGATCCTGAGCTGCGTCAGACGCCAAACGGCCAAAATGTAACCAGCTTCAGCCTGGCGCTGAACCGCAGTTACAAGGACGCCAGCGGCGCTTGGCAGGAAGCTACCGATTACATCGACTGCGTGTCGTGGGGTCCACTGGCAGAGCGCGTCTCACAGTACCTGAGCAAGGGTCGACGTTGTCTAGTGCAGGGTCGCATGCAGTCCCGCTCTTGGGAGCAGGATGGCCAGAAGCGCAGCAAAGTAGAAGTTTTGGCTTCAGATGTTACGTTCCTGGACAGCCCACGCGACGGCGGTGACAGCGAAGGCGGCGGTCAGGGTGGCTACCAGGGTAATTCCGGTTGTTCTTCGGCTCCAGCTTCGAGCAAGCCGGCCGCTAAGAAAAAAGATGATGTCGTTATCGAAGACATCGGCGATGAACCAATCAATCTAGACGACATCCCTTTTTAGAGAGCGAACCTTTCCGATCGCACATTTTGCTCGAAACCTTGCGTTCCGATGCTCACCCTACTTATAGTACGGCTGCGCTTCGGTACTCGGTCTTCAACCAAACTGCACTGATCTATGAAAGGCTCTGAATAATAATTTAGGAGAATGACCAATGGCAAAGATTTTTAAACACCGGACTGATGTGGCGTATTTTGACTACAAGGACTTCAAGACCTTGCAGCGTTACGTCAACGTCTACGGCCAGATCGAAACTCGCAAGAAGACCGGTCTGACCGAAAGTCAGCAGCGCCGTCTGAGCACCGCTATCAAGCGGGCTCGTCACCTCGGTCTGCTCGCTTTCGTAGCAAACAACTAAAATTACGACAAAAGCGTTACAATTATGGTGTGACGAAGTACCCTTACAAAGCATCGAAAGCCTGGCATCATAGTGTACTATTGGCCAGCGACATAGAGCGGGTTGCCGTAGACTGTGCTGT
Source organism: Saccharimonadales bacterium (SeqCode) (assembly GCA_039926445.1). Classification (GTDB taxonomy): domain Bacteria; phylum Patescibacteriota; class Saccharimonadia; order Saccharimonadales; family UBA4665; genus JBDSWU01. The sequence goes on along the minus strand of JBDSWU010000042.1, from coordinate 836 downwards.
ACGAGGTGAGCATGGCCTAGGTCGCCGATTGAAGCAAGCTAGCCAATCGGCACACCGCTGGTTGGCCGATAGCCACCAACTCGAGTCAGCTGTCGGACGACTAGACTGCTATCGGCGGGCCAGAAGCGCAGTCCAGCAGGTACAAGAGGACTTGAGCGTCGCGCGCGGCCTACATTTCATAGATGGTGGCCTATATGACCAGCTAGCCGCCCAAGCGATAACCGTTTATCGGCTTTTGACCGACCTGATTCGTCGGTCGCTTGCATCAACCAGCTAGAACTAAGGAGATTTCATGGCACTGAGCATTACTAATCTGAAAAAAGGCGTCGTCTTTCAGTGGTAAGGCGAGCCGTTTCGCGTCGTCGACTACAACCAGAAGGTCATGGGCCGCGGTGGATCGATCGTCAATGTCCGCATAAAAAGCTTATTGGACGGTAAAGTCCTGGAGAAGACCTTCAAGGGTAACGAACAGCTGGAATCGGCTGATGTCAGCACGCAAGGCGTTCAGTACTTGTACAACGACGGCAGCACTTTTTATTTTATGAACGATGAGACTTTCGATCAGTTTGAGGTCAATAGTGATCTGGTTGGTGACAGCGCCGGCTACCTCAAGGAAGGCGACGCCGTCAGTCTGCAGTTCTTCAACGATCAACCGATCAATGTCGAGTTGCATAAAAATGTTCCATTGAAAGTGACATACACCGAGGACGCGGTCAAAGGTGACACCAGCTCCAGCATCACCAAAGAAGCGACGCTGGAGACTGGCATAACCATCCGCGTCCCGGCGTTCATAAAACAGGACGACCTGATCTCCGTTGACACCGCCACTGGCGCCT
>JBDSWU010000041.1:0-10644 GCA_039926445.1 Saccharimonadales bacterium (SeqCode) | reverse complement strand
CAACACCGCCGGACATACCGACAAACACAGTTTGATTATTTTTAGACATCTTACCAGTAGTATAGCAAACGCTAGCCTTGTTCGCGGTCGCGTGACTTTTCCAGCTGCTTACGTAGTACAAACAGTTCGTTGCGACGGCCAGCCCAGAAGGCCGCAACTATCAGTGGGATCATCAACAAGCATGGCCACCAAATAACAACAGTGCGGATAGATGTCAGACTGTCTTTGGCGGCGGCTCCAGATTGTACGGCACCAGTGGCAACGCCTACCAATTGCAAAAAGGCAGTGTCGCCGTTGGCATCAGTTGCTTTGACGATAACTTTGTAGACGCCAGCCGATTTGTAAGTGTGCTTGATGTTAAAACCGCCACTGCTCGACTGGCTAATCAAATCTGTCGGTGAGCCATCGCCCCAGTCGACGCTAATGGCATAGGGCGCCGTGCCACCGCTCAGTAGTATCGGCCAGCTCAGCTCCTCTGATGGTGGTGCGCCGCGCGTGGCATAGATGCTCGTCAGCAATACCTGGGTGCCAAACTGAATAAAATTTGCACTATTAAAAGTGACTGTGACCGTGTTAGAGTCCGGCCCCGCCTGATCGAGTGCATCGTAGACCCGGGCCACCAGTTCGTTTTGGCCACTGAAAAGATCAACCTGCAATGAGTAACTGCCGGTGTCACACTGGATTGCCCCGACAAATACATTGTTAGCAAAGAGCTTGACCAGTAGACCCTTTGGGCACAGTCCACTTACGGTGATCGGGGTTGTGGTGAAAGTTGCTCCGTTGCCGGGAGTAGTTATGGTAGCACCAGTTTTAGGCGGAGCTGTGGATATCGTACCCTGCAAACCGACTGATCCAGATTTGGTCTGGTCAGGGAACTGATCGACAGCTTGTGTCGAACCAGCTGGCGCGATCAAGAGCAACGTCATTACAGCGATCCCCAGTAGCCAGATTTGTGCTCGTCTCATGCCACCCAGTATATAAGCATATGCGTCTTCGCCCAAGTTAGCGGCGGCCGGCGCGACGCAGAATACGGCGGTTGTATGCCCGAATCAATCGTGGGACTCCAAATATGGCTAGCGCCAGGAACACAACTAGACTGATGAAAGCCACGATCAGAGCAAACGGGATAATATATATAGTTGTGGCAGCACTGAGCAGTTGACCACTACTACCGTATCCGAAATTTCCTTCGATTTTATATTGTCCGAATTTGCCAGTTTTGATCGGTATTTCAAAGCGTCTAATACTGTCAGGTAGGACGTTGGCCGGCGGACTAATGTTGTTGAGCTCATAAGTACCGAGTACTTTGTTACTACGGTCTTTAACTATCAGCTTACCAAAAGGAGTCTCTTGGATGTTACCCTGGTTCTGAAAACGAATTCGCACCACAAGGTTTTTGTTAGTCGTGAAGAAATTGCTGCTGTTTTTGCCTGACAGCACGCTGATTCCGGCAATGTTAAGTTGCTCTTTGATGTCACCAGGTACTTTGACTAGGATTAGTGTACCGACACTACCTGCCAGGCTGACTTGACTCGGTTGTGAGTTATCTTTGGCAGGGGCGAAGCGTACTACACCATAGTAGCCACCACCTGCTGCATTAGCTGGAACCTTGATAGTGATCGGTATGTTTTTTTCCTCGCCTGGGGCAAGTGTAAAGTTACTGGGCTTCACTATAAAGCGCTTCAGACTGTGGCTCGGTGCAAACTTTGTTGGATCGAGAATGATCGCTGGATTGCCACTCTCGTCTGGGTTAGCTACAAAGTCATTAACTATTGTTTGGAATTCACTACTAGCCCCAGTAACGTTTGTGACATTGATCGTAACGGTCTGGTATTCACCAGGCTGAATAGTGGCATCCTTACGGGTGTCTACCCTTAAGCCGTTGCCGGGTCCGGCATCGGCAGCCGAAACGCGGAGCATGTCTGTTGATAGTGCCGTAGCGAGAGTAGCAAGCAAAACAAGTGACAGGACGGCTATCCGACTAATGCCCGGCGCTCTATAGATAAATCGTTTCATGTGGTTGTGTTTCCCTCTTCTTAGTTGTAATAATATCAAAACGCTCATGTAACAACAAGCTGTCAAAAATTTGCCAGGCAGATGTAGGTTACCGTGCTGACGTAAATTCCCGGAGACTGGCTTTTGGGGACGTTGGCTATATAGCTAGCTGTGTAGACTCTGACGTCGTCTGGCACTGACTGGGTAGCGATAATTTCGCCAGGCGCAAAACGAAAAACATTGGGCAGACCGTAAGGCAGACTAGGGTTAGCTGTCCCGGGCCCAGTCACATCATTACCAGAACTCGGTGCCACGTTTGCTCGAAGGTTGAAGCCAAACTGTGGCGTTCCGGGACGTGAGACGTCGCTACTTGTCAGTGCCGCTATAGCATTGTTACCACTTGTCAGTGTAGTTCCGCTAATCGTCACCGAATACCCTCCCTGGGCGTTGGTGGCTGCCAACATCTGTGAGGTCGCGGTACTAGCTTTTGTTGACGAGAACTCGCCGAAATCTATGTAGTTACCGACCGCATTGACACAGTTCTGGCCGGAGATCGTAATGCCGGTACAGAACAAGAGGTATGGCGGTACTTCTGCCGTAACCGAGAACTGGTTGACGATCACGTAGGCGATAGCGCCAAAATCACTCGCCGGGCCACTAGCGTCAGTCGTAGCAAAAGTCTGTATTCGCACAAAGTACGATCCAGGGACACTCGGGTTGATAACAGGATTAAAGTCGTAGATAGCCCGTCCTGGTGTCGCAACCACTGGCGGACGAGTCAGGATAATAGTGTTGGCATCACTCGCTGGGCTAATACTGAAACCAATCTGGCCCGACTGTGCAGCGAGGGCAGCTCCGGTGGCGTCCATGCCTGCCGGTGCAACACATGGGTCTTGCACAAATGGACCATTTGAGCAGAACTGCACTTGTATCGAGCCGATCGGTCCCGTCGACGTTATGCTGAACACTAGTCTGTGCAAACTTGAGACCCCGGCCTCATTGGTCGTCAAGTTTAGTGCCCGTTGACCAAGTTGAGCGCCATAAGCAGGCGCCAGCAAATATTGACCTACTGCCGCCAGCAAGATGAACAGCGACACCGTCCAGAGTAGCCCCTGGTGACGTCGCATCCGACCGGAGGCAGTGGCTAGAACCATGTCAGTCTTAGAATGTGCCAGTGGCGATCAGGCTGAGGTTGGCAACATAGATACCAGCAGGCGTTGTCAGCGAGCTAGTGGCGGCAAAAGTATACCTGGCATCAACCCGTGAAATTGGGCCTGCAGCAGTCAGAACGGTGCTTCCGAACAAGCTCGTAACACCACCATTATAGCTAGAGGCGTTAGTTGGCGTCGTGTTGAAAGCTACACTAGTAGTAGTGTCCATGCCAAAGTACGTTGAGGTAGTGTTCGGCACATTGCCTGTGAAACTATACTGAGCAGCGTTGTAGTAAGGAGTCGTTGGTGTCAGGGTGCCAATGGCTGCCGGACCGGCTTGAGTGGTAGGGGTGTATGCGTTAATCGCAACACCAAATGCCGCCGTACCGGCTACAATCTGACTAGGACCGGCGTTGGATCCACTATTAACCGCTGGGATTGCACAAGTTCCCGACGAAGGAACGTTGACGTCATGATCGGCACTCAAGCCACCACAAGGTATGCTGCTGTGCATGTTTATGACTGCACCGTTAGTAGCGTTAGTTGACAATTGCGTCCAGATATTTGCGTAGTCGACAATTGTCGGCTCAAGCACCGCAGTAGGCGAACCATGACCAAGAATGATATTTGGTGGCCCGTAATTGCCAGGTGTAGTGTCGGCGACAGAAGTCACTGCTGCGTCGCCACAGTCACCAGTACTCGTCCAGTTGTTGGGATCACTACCAGATACGCAGAAGGTTAGAGTTTCCTGAACGCGCGCCGTAATACTTATGACATAGTCGACACTGAGCGCCACACCACCATAGTCGGTGTAACCACTGTTTGCAGCTGCGGCTGCATTGGTATAAGTCTTGGACACACCATCACCATAAGCAGTGTTCGCAAAAGTATAGATACGGGCGTAAAAGCTACCCTTGGTCGTGGCATTGACCGTACTTGGGTTCGTAAAACCTAGGAGTGTAAAATTCTGTTGGGTATTGGCGGACAGCTGACTGCCGGTACCCTGTGCCAATTTAATTACAGGGTTTGGAGAGTTACTGTTCGTAATAGTCCATCCTGTACTAGTTAGATCACCAGTGTTTGCAGGGTCAATAGTAACCGACGTGACTGACATGCCTGTAGGCGCACCACATGTATCACCAATTATCGGATCGTTATCACAGAAGTCTATGACCATACTTGAGGCTGCTGACGCACCAGTCTTAAATGAAAATTTATAAGCGACGTCGAGGCCGCTACCGACACCGGCCGGGTAGGAGCCGTTACTCGGTGACGAATCACTCAACTGCACACTACGGTACTGCAACTGAGTTGCGGCTTGAGCTCGTCCTAATTCAGCTAGAGGCAGACCAGCAACGAAAAGCACCAGCGCTATAGCGATGTGCTGCATCTTCCGCAGTGAACGAAGACGTGAAATTAATGAGGTTTTCATCTGTTGTGTATTTTTGTTTAGAATGTACATTGGTTATGTTACCACGGTTATGATTAGTTACACAATAGTTTCTTGATCGATCGGTAAATAGTTATGCACAGGCGCTAATATGTCGCCGTTGCAACCAGGACATGGCGTAACTCGTAAGTACCCCCCGGAGTCACCGAACTTATATTGAATATGTAAGATACTGTGTAATTCGTGTAGCTAGAACTGGCGTTAGAATATGCAATAACGTCATTCTTGCGATATATAAACAGGTCGTGATTGCTGTAGTCCGGCGCTACCAAACCTGAACTAAAAGTGCTGTCCGGCGTGAAGGTGCGGTCGGCACCAAATGTTACTGGACTAGTGTTCGACACTAGGTTTATACCAAACTGCTCAGTGCCGGCGCTGGCCGCAGTTGGCGCCGTAGTGATGGCTTGCATTTGATAGCCGTTATTGACGGGCGGATCTGAAGCGTTCACGACAGTATAGCCATGCGCCAAATAGGCTTTGATCGTGAAGTTGGCAGTCGCTGTTTTGGTAGTACTAGTGCTGAGCTTACCTAGGTCGACATTTGTATTGCTCACTGTGAACTCGATAAATGGCTGGCGATCAGTATTGAATCCAGCTTGAGCTTGGTAGTTCGGGCTGGCGGTATTGCCGACGGCTAGATCGCCTGCTGCCTGTTTTGAGCAATAGTTTGTCGAACAGGCATTAAGCTCACCACCAGATCCAAAAAATACTTCATTAACCTGGTAGTTGTTCGACGTAGATTGTGCAGCTAGCGCTATTGCTGGTACAAGGCTAATAGTCGCCACCAAGCCAAAACTTGTTTTTAGTATTTGTTTCCAGCCACACATGGTACTTACCATCATGCCTCAATCTGTTACAAATAGCAATCCGTTTACGCTTGGCGTGGTTTCTTGTAAACTGTACGTAGCAACTAACACGAAGTGTGATGGATACAAACAAGACAACGCCACCAGTTGAAGGCGCAAATGACGAAAGCTCATTAGAAGGTGCTTCGCTAGAGCCTGTCAGAACTGACAATAACGATTCTGTTGATGCCACCTCCGCTTCGACGGCACAAACTGCGTCAACTGACAAATCACCAAGTAATGGAGGTTTCAAGCAAAAACTCCGCAAATTAAACCTGTATCTGCTCCTATTCCTATTCATTTTAGTTTTAGCTGGAGCCATCAGCGTAATCGCCTATTTCCAGAGTAAGCAAGCTACGACCACTAGCACCCTCAAATCCCAGACATTGACTCAACAAAACCTTCAGCAAGTTGCGAGTAGCGATGCAACCATTGGCAACCTGCAGCAAGTGCTTAATGTCCAATCGAGCGCAGTTTTTGCCGGAAAAGTACTGATACGTGACGGGCTTGAAGTCGCGGGAAGTTTGCGCGTAGGTGGGACAGTCGCACTTGGGGATATAACAGTCAGCGGGACTTCTGAACTCGGCCAAGTCAAAGTCAACAAAGATCTGTCGGTTGCTGGAGAGACGGCGTTGCAGGGCGGACTTACGGTTGCCAAAACACTCCAGGTCAATGGTGGCGCAACCTTTAACGGACCAATTTCAGCACCGCAGATCACAACTTCAAATTTTCAACTCAACAGCGACCTTATACTTACCAAGCACATCACCACTGGCGGTGGTACGCCCGGACGGACAGCAGGACCAGCCCTAGGTGCCGGCGGTAGCGCCAGTGTTAGTGGTTCGGATACCGGCGGCACTGTCACCATAAACACTGGTAGCAGCCCAGCGGCGGGGTGCTTTGTGACTATCAACTTTACTGCCAAATACAATTCGACACCCCACGTATTGCTAACACCAGTCGGCTCGGCCGGAGGTGGTTTAGCCTACTACGTCAACCGCGACACATCTAGTTTTAGCATCTGCGTTTCATCGGCAGCACCGTCGGGAAGCTCGTTTGGCTTCGACTACTTTGTTATCAACTAGCTTGTCTATACGTCCAGAAAGACTATCAACTCGTCGGCTTTGACATGCATAATCCCGCCCGATATTTTGATCCTTTGATCGCCTTTGTCGACAGTCCTAACTACTAACTCACAGGGCTGGAGTAGTGATATGAAATTGTGGTGTCGTGGCAAAATATCAAATGGGCCAGTGGCGTTTATGGCCGAGACACTAAAGGCTGGACCATTGTAATAGTCATGGAACGGGGAGTGAATCTTGACTCCCATCGTCGGGTTACCTTTTTCGTCAGAATTTACGCCTTGGCTATATTCAACTGCCGCATCGTCAGCGTCCTGCTCTGAAGCAGTCTTGGCGATATCGGCAACATCTAACGCCTTTTGTGAATCGACATCGCTCATAGCGGCCTAGACGACAATCTCTTCTATACTTTGCAGCGTCTGTTCACGGGTGAAAAAGTCACCTGGTACACCATTGTGCTTGGTCATGACGTTCATGTTCTGGGTGAAATTGGCAATCAGCTTTTTGGCTTTAGCATAATCTGCTCGGTCAGCAGGACTTAGTTCGTTTTCGCCAATAATTGCAATGATTCCTTTCAAAGATTCATATTTCTGAAGCAATGCCTGTACCTGTACCGACAACAGGTAGTGGCGGTCGCCAACTATTTCCGGGGTCAGTAGAGACGAGTTGGTCATAGTCAGATCAACAGCTGGACGGATACCCTGTTCGGCAACCTTACGAGACAGAACTATGATCGAGTCCATTTCATGTTGGATAAATTGAACTGCTGGGTCAGAAACATCATCGGCCGGGACATAGATGGTCTGCACCGATGTTATGGAACCATTCTCGTTGGAGCTAAGTCGATCCTGTAATGTTTTAACATCTGAGAAAATAGTCGGCTCATATCCACCTTCGTTCGGTATTTGGTCGAGGATGGTTGATAGCTCATTGCGAGCCTGAATGTAACGGTACATGTTGTCAGCAAAAAATAGGATGTCCTTGTGTAGTTCGTCCCGGAAATGCTCGGCTGCGGCCGTCGCTGAGATACCAATAAGGGCACGTTGAACCGGGTTTTCATTCATCTGTGCAAAAAACATGCAAGTGTTCTTAAGTAGGTCTTCATCCTTGAGTGTTTGGAAAAGTTCGTGACCTTCACGGATACGCTCACCAATACCTGAGAAGAACGAAAGACCACTGCCAGAGCGGGCGACGTTGTTTATCATCTCCATCGTCAACACTGTTTTGCCGACACCAGCACCACCGATAATACCAACTTTACGGCCTTTGACGAAAGGCGTGAAAAAGTCCATTACCTTGATACCGGTCTCAAGTATCTCTGGCTTTGAAGCCGTAAAATTGGTGCTGCGCGGTGGTAGCTTAAGTATGTCCTTGTATTTGACATCAGCGCCCGATATTGGCTCTAGTCCATCTAGCGGGTCACCGAGAGCATTCAGGATGCGCCCTATTGTAACCTCGCCAAGTGGTACCTGGATACCCTTGTGTGTTCGCTCGACGGACATACCCTTCATGATTCGTAGGTCGCTACGGACGTTCAGACAAAATGCAACTCCGCCCGGTTCCATATGGTCAACAAGTAGCTGAGTGTCATGACCGTTACCGACAACGATTAACTCATTCAGGTCAGGTGCGTCATCATCGAACTGAGCTCGGACAACCAGATCTTTGACGGTAGTGATAACACCCGACATTACGCTGATGCCCCGCTGCGGGCTTTTTTCATACCGTTTATGATTTCCTTGAGCCGCTCATCCTTGATACCACGTCGAGCCCTGTTAAAGTCCATGTGTAAGTCGGCTCGACTTTCATCGGCGCGTTGATGTGAGGCCGTCATGGCGCGAAAACGAGAAGCATATTGCGCAAGTTTAGACTCGAGGATCAGTTGCGAGATAGCAATCTGCATCATTGACCTCTCAAGGTGGGCAGCCACTGCATAAGTACTAGGCTCAAATATGTAGGTGTCTTCACTTATGACTTCGTCGGGGTTGTCGCCGCTTTCTGCCCGCTCTTTGACTGCCGATGATAGTTCGATACGTTTTACGTCTTGCACCATCAGCGACACATACTCTTGGTAAAAAATCTTGGTTGATTTGTACTGTTGGACTTCGCGAATAATTGGTGTTACGTTTATGTTCTGATCCTTCTTCGGTAGTTTAAAGTACTTTTTGTATGATATGCCTCTCTGAGCCAGTTGCATAGCTCCGTGATGACCGATGCAGATAACCTCGTTTTGGTCGACCGAATATTCTTTGAGCATCAGCTGAACCAGTTTTTGGTCAATATCACCGCTAAACCCGCCCTCAGCGGTAATGATTACAAAAAGTTCTTTGTCAATAATATTGCCTGCATTTTCGGCGCGCCCAAAACTAAACATACTGTCAACGCGCAACTGGGAGTAAATCTTCCACAAATCATTAAAAAACTTCGTTGACTGCAGTACCTGACTTTTTGTCTGAGCAATGCGCATACTGGCTATACCTTCGAACACACTAGTCAACTCAACTAGCGTTGCCATCGCCGCTTCGTCGCGGGCGATTTCTGCCGGTCGTCTCACTTGGCTGTCCCGGCTAACGCTTTAGCATCCGCTTTTTGCTGATCCTCTGCTTCCTTAGCAGATTTTTCACTGTCCTTGGCTGCTTGCTTGTCGGCTTTTTTTTGATCCTTGTCACTGAGTTTTGGAATATCTGCCGGAGGTGGTGGCGGTGCTGCCGGCTGTGGTGCACCCTTAAGTTCGATAATGGCTAACGCCTTTAGCTGATCGCGTGCAGCGTCATAGTTATCATCGCTTGTGACCAGCTCAGCTATTTCGTTGGCGTGAAGTTTTAAGGCGTTCAGATCCAGCTCCTCACCATCTGGTAAGTTCAGAATAAGATCCATCATTAGCTGTTGTGCCATTACAGTGAAGCTGTCGTTAGGACCTTGGGTTATGATCTCGAATATATGTTTACCAACTACCAATGAACGCTTCGCCTCGACTGCTAGCTCGGAACCAAAGTGTGAAAATTCTTCAGCCTGACGATAGTCAGCCAGCGTCTTTAGAGTCTGGGCAGCCAGTGTTTTCTGCCGCTTGTTGTGTCCGACACCACCGGCACGGGTGACAGATAGACCGATGTTGAGCGCCGGGCGAACACCGGAACGGAATGTTTCCATGTCGAGAATCCATTGTCCGTCAGTGATTGACATGATGTTGGTCGGCAGATAGGCTGTGATGTCACCGTTGGCGGCATGGACCATCGGCACGCTACTTAATGAGCATCCTGTCGTATCAAGCCTGCCGGCGCGCTCTAGCAGGCTCGAGTGGGCATAGAACATGTCACCTGGGTATGAGTCTCGCCCGGGGCTCACTCCGGATAAGAGCGCGACTTCTCGGTACGCATGAGCATGCGATGTTAGATCATCGTAAATAATAAGTGTGTCCTGATCGCACTTCTGCCATAGATATTCGGCCATCGAGCAAGCGACATATGGCGCCAAATAGCTCATGATTAGCGACTCGAACATAGTAGACACCACGATAATAGCTTTTTTGAGAGCATCGTTATCCTGAAGTCGCGTCAGCAGAGTGTCAATATCGCTGCGCCGCTTGGCGATCATGCAGTAAACGACAATTTGATCGGTATTTTTCTGGCCAATAGCCAGCTGTGTAGCCAGAGTACTTTTGCCAGACTTACTGTCACCGAGTAAGGCCATTCGCTGTCCGCGAACGATTGGGAAAAGAGCGTCAATCGCTGTTACGCCACTTTGGACCTGGTCCTCGACCAGTCTGCGCTCCCACAATGCTGGTGCCGTGTTGAAGACCGGCCAGACATCGTCAGCACCAATTGGACCTTTACCATCAAGTGGCTCGCCAGATACAGACACGACTCGACCGATAAAATCTTTGCCAACTTTGGTCACCAACTCTTGGTGCTGTAGAACGGCCACAACACCGGTGCGCAGAGGTTCGGTACCTAGGTGTAGTACCACCACATGATCAGCCTGAACTTGATGCACAAAGCCTTTGGTTCCATCCTCAAACATTATCAGCGCATGGACTGCACACGGGTGCAGACCCTTGACCTTAACCAGGAATTTCTCGACAGCTATAACCTCGCCGACAGGGTTGCCGGAGGCAACTAATC
>JBDSWU010000040.1:0-15438 GCA_039926445.1 Saccharimonadales bacterium (SeqCode) | reverse complement strand
CCTCACGAGGAACGAGCTGAGGTCGCAGAGCAAAGTCACGCGCAGGAGCTAGCTCCGAGCATGACTATGTGGCGGAGGCCGTCAAGGCCGATAGTCCGTACGTACGCACCAATCAGGACAACAGAGGCGCCCAAATAAGTTTTGGGCGTCTTTTCTATATCTATCTGATATTTAGCTCTGTTAAATTGGGTTCAAGTCATCTCATCCACAAAGCGAATTTTGTAGAAACTCTTGACATTATAATCTAACGTATATACAATAGATTATATGAAAACAGCTATAGTAAACTTCAAAACTGACGATGCAACAAAGGCTAAGGCTCAAGCTATTGCAAAACAGATCGGCATACCTCTCAGTAACTTGCTGAATGCCTACCTCTACGAGCTTGCAAGTACTGGTAGTGTGCACTTTACAACCTCAGAACCGATGACTGAGAAAATGGAGCAGATTATTGAAGGGGCCGAAAAAGAGATAGCAGCCGGTGAGGTGAGCGGTCCGTTTGAAACGTTAGAGGAAATGTTTAGCCATCTGGATAGTCTGTAATGGTTATACAAACCACCAAGGCGTTCGATAAGCAGTACGTTAAGCTAAACAATAAAGTACAGATTGCTTTTAAAAGCCGAGTTGAGGTATTTAAAGAAGATCCTTTTGATGCAAAACTTCGCAACCATGCTCTTAAGGGAAAATACCTAGGCTATAGAAGTATCAATGTGAACGGAGATGTCAGAGCCCTATATACCATACGAGGCGATACTGTTACGATTTTTGGTTTTATTGGTACACGTAGCCAGTTATATTAAATCGAACGTTTTGACGAACTGAGACAACCAAGCCAATAAGTAATCGAAAGAAACTGCGTCGAGCTTGCCATTTGATATCAAATCGAGTACATCTCGAGTACATCGAGATTGAAGCTAGACGGTTTCTACGACAACGGCAGCGAACTCCAACACCGACGGACCGACGTGTTTAGTCGCCAGTAAATGGCGGAGATGCTCGGTAGACCGTGGTGACTGAGTTCGACCAATCTCAATACCGAGCTCCAACTCGTCAGTGCGCCAATTGGGCTGATCAGGCGCTAGCATTGTTCCAAAAAAACTATGGACTAGATCTCGTACGGTCTGTCGTTCTGCTACAGCGATTGGGTTGAGGCTACCTAAGGCAAAGTGACGAAATTGTCGCCCGTCCTGGTCTATAATATGCTCTCCACAGGGCAGTGCAGGGACTTTAAGTGACTTTCGAGCAGTAGCAGGAAGCTGGCTGTCAATGTGGGCTGCCAAGTCCTCAGTGTCGTCAGTAGTTTGAAATGGAGTAGCAGCTTCGAACGCCTTATTGGTTTCGTGTGGCGACAGTAGTAAGCTTCGTGGGTCAATCTGCTTGGTCAGACGCAAATTTTTGGATGGATAGAAAAAGCTCAAAGACTGAGGCTGTATTTCACTTGCGTTAAGCAGTGGCCTATAAACACGGACCGTCGGAAAATTTTGTCTCGTCATACGACAAATACTACAAGTATTGTCGCCAAATGCAAGCAGTAGCAGTAACGGTCAATATTGTGATAGCAGCGTTTGCATCAGGCTAATCTCGGCAGTTTGATCGCGACTGATTTGCCGAGACAGTTTTTTTATCTCACTGTGGCGAGCACGGGTAGGGCTGTAACTTGTCATATCGACTGCAGTGTTATGGTGACTAGTCATATCGAATAGGAAGCGTTTGTCGAGTTGATCACCAGTTAGGCCTTGCATCCGACTGGACATGGCAGCGATAGTCAGTTGGTTTGGTGAGTGATATTCGTAGCCCCAACGACGGGCCCAACGCTGCATGTCTGAGTTTTGGGCCGACTGACTGACGATGATCGAATCAGCAAGACGGCGGATTTCAGGGTTAGTTGAATTTTGAACAAGGCGGGCCATAGCGATCGCCCCAGTGTGGTGAACAGTCATTTGGTTGATGAATGCCTGATCGTAGGCGTCACCGTGAAGCGGCGCCAAGGTGAAATCACTCATGACCATTGACATGCTTTCTCCCTCAGTCGGGCCGATTGCTCGATTGATCAGTGAACCAATACTGATAGCCATTCCGACAGTTATCAGGGCAGAGACAATTATGCGACGCATGATTAGCGCCCGACTTTCGTGCGTGTCAGCAGCAGTGAACTAGTGACAACGGATACAGAGCTAAAGGCCATAGCTAGACCCGCCAAGGCCGGGTTTAGGACTAGCCCTGCACCGCTAAAGACACCGGCCGCTATCTGTATGCCGCCGACGTTGTAGAAAAATGCCCAGAATAGGTTGAGCTTTATACGACTAAAGGTTTTCTGGCTAAGACGTAGGGCGATTACGACGTCACGCAAGTCGTTTTTGACCAGCACAATGTCACCGGTTTCAATGGCGACGTCGGTGCCTGAACCCATAGCAATGCCGAGGTCAGCCTGAGCTAAAGCCGGCGCGTCGTTGATGCCATCACCAACGAAAGCAACTTTGCCCAGCCGCTGTAGCTGCTTAACTTGCTCGGCCTTGTCAGCCGGCAGAACTTCAGCCAGTACTTCGTCTATGCCTACTGATCGAGCTATAGCGTCAGCCGTCGCCTGGTTGTCTCCAGTGATCATGACAGTGCGTATGCCCATGCGCCTGAGACTGGAGATAGCAGCACGAGACGAAGCTTTAGGTGCGTCCTGGATGGCAATGACGCCAACTAACTTGCCGGACTTTGTGACTCCGACCAGTGTTTTTCCTGCAGACTGTAGCTTTTGGATATCAGCAGTCATCTTATCGGTGTCGATAGACTGTTCGTCGATAAAGCGAAGACTTCCTAGGCTAACTGAGGCCTTACTGAGCTTGCCAGTGATGCCTCGACCCTCGACGCTGGCGAAGTCAGTCAACTTGGCCGGCTTAAGTTTGAGTTCGCTCGCAGCCATCAGTATAGCCGATGCTAACGGGTGCTCGGACCGGTCCTCTAGACTGGCGGCAATCAGCAATGTCTGGTGCTTGTCGCCGACGATATCGGTAACCGTCGGCTTGCCTTCAGTAATGGTGCCAGTTTTGTCGAAAACTACTGTTTTGATGCCACGGGCTTGTTCCAGAACCTCGCCGCTTTTGATCAGAACACCGAGCTTTGCACCCCGACCGGTCCCAACCATCAGAGCTGTCGGGACGGCCAGCCCAAGTGCGCAGGGGCAGGCTATGACCACGACCGATACCGCGTAGAGCATAGCCACGACGAAGCTGGCACCAATCCAGACGAACCAAACGTTGAAAGTCAGGACGGCTAGGATTAAAACGATCGGTACAAAAACACTCGATACTTGGTCGGCTAGCCGTTGTATCGGCGCACGGCTGTTCTGAGCGCGCTTAACCATCTCGATAATTTGAGCCAGCATGGTTTCTGAGCCAACGCGTGTCGCTCGGAAGCTAAAGCTTCCCGACTTGTTGATAGTTGCTCCGATGACATTATCACCAGCCGTTTTTTGGACGGGTAAGCTTTCGCCAGTAACCATGCTTTCGTCGATCGACGAGCTGCCGTCAACGATTACTCCATCGGTAGGAATTTTCTGACCTGGTTTGACTACAATAATATCATCGGGACGTAGCTCTGCGATGGCTATGGTGACCTGTTTGCCGTTGCGTAGAACAATCGCATCCTTGGCCTGCAACTGAGCTAATTTCTCGAGAGCTTTTGACGCACGATTACGACTTAGCTCCTCAAATAGTTGGCCGAGTAGTATAAAAACAATCAATAGTGCTGCAATCTCAAAGTAAACTGGCCGATGGTCAATAAGGGCAAAAACACTGTATCCAAATGCCGTCAGGGTGCCGACGGCAATCAGTGTGTCCATGCTTGCCAAGCGGTTTTTGAATGCCGCCCACGCTCCTCGGTAAAAAGGGTAACCACCAACCATCATTACCGGCGCAGCCAAGAGTAGCCCAGTGTATTCACCACCAGGTGCCATGCCGTAGAAGCGACCCAGTATCATGTTGTACAACAAAGGGAGAGCCACTATCAAGCTAAAAACAAACCTCTGAGGAGTGCTGAGACTGGCTAGCATCATACAACCTCGATGTGGCCACTAAACATCCGCATACCACAGGTATAGACAAAATCGCCAACTTTGTCGGGTTGAATGCGGACTGTAAATGGTTCGCCAACTGGTAATTTTTCTGAAACGCCAAAGTCAGGCAGGATTATTTCAGCTAGGCAGCCGGAACGGTCCTTGCGCATAAAGGTGATGTCGGCTGGCTTGCCGGACTGCAGTGTAATGACATTGGGTGAGTAGCCACCGTCGACTGTTATCGTAGCCGACTGGACTTCCGACGCTTGGTCTGCGGCAACGCCGTCAGCCCGGCGGTTGCCAAAGAACCACCAAACTATGGCTGCAATAAGACCGGTTGAAATGATGAGTGTCGAAATTTTGTCCATTATTTACTCCTAATCGTGCTTAATTCGTATACAGTTAACAATTCTGCCATCGCTTGCTCATGATCAGCCTCATGGCCCGAGCGCAACATGTCGGTTATGTGGGTCCGTAGGTGATTGTCTAGTACTAGTTTGCTGAGTGACCCCAGCGAGCGCTGGATAGCTAGGCTCTGTGTCAGTATATCGATGCAGTAATCTTCGTCTTCGATGCTTTTTGACAAGGCTTTGATTTGCCCCTCAAGTATACGAGAGCGGTGGATTGCACGTCGTTTTAGGTCTTGTTTCATTCCCTAAGTTTAATACCCTAGGGGGGTATATGTCAAATAACTATCTGCTACAATTGTCAGGTGAAACAGCTACATCTTATTTATGTACCCGGTTTGGGAGACAGCCGCGTTGGTGGCCAATCTTGGGCGGTCGCTCGCTGGCAACGGCAACGCGGCGTCTCGTCAGAACTTTGCCAGATGAACTGGGCTGATGGCGAAGCTTGGCCGCCAAAGCTTGAACGCATTCTTGGCTCAATTGACGCCGCGATTGCCCGCGGCCAAGACGTAGGTTTGGTGGCGGCAAGCGCCGGTGGATCAGCTGTAATCAACGCCTATGCAGCCAGGCCAAACGTAGTTACAGGAGTTGTTATCATTGCCGGAAAGGTTAATCGTCCAGAGTCCGTCGGAGCTAAGTACAAAGCCAATAACCCGGCGTTTTGGACGGCTGTGCGCGATTGCCAAGCGGCATTAGCTAGTCTGACTCCCGAACTTCGACGGCGCATCATGTCGCGCCACGGGATTATCGACGAGATGGTACTCGCTGCAGATAACCGGATTCCTGGGGCGGTTAATCAGCTTGTGCCGACCATTGGTCACGTCGTGACTATAGGCACCCAATTGACACTCGGTGCGCGTAGCTTTATAGGTTTTTTGCGTAGTCTGCAACAACCATAATCGTAAACAACCCTGTACAATAGCTTCATGGCATTATCCACCCAACCCTACAAAGGCGCTCGTGACTTCTATCCCGAGGACAAGCGACTACAAAAATACATGTTCGGTATCTGGCGAACCGTAGTCGAGCGTTATGGGTATGAAGAATACGATGCGCCGATTCTCGAGCCGTTGGACATTTATCTGGCTAAATCGGGCGAAGAAATAGTCAATGAACAGACTTACAACTTTGTCGATCGTGGTGGTCGGCAGGTCGTTATTAGACCGGAGATGACGCCAACCGTGAGTCGTATGGTCGCCGCTCGTCGTCAGCAGTTGGCTTATCCGCTGCGCTGGTACAGTATCCCTAATTTGTGGCGCTATGAACGACCACAGCGCGGACGCTTGCGTGAACACTGGCAGCTCAACGTCGATGTGTTCGGGCTAAGCACAGTCGCCGCCGAAGTCGAACTCATATCCGTCGTCGATGATATATTTAAGGCTTTTGGCGCTCGCCCTGACATGTATCGCATCAAGCTTAATCACCGCGGGCTTATTAACTACCTGCTGGACGATGTACTCTCGTTGGACGAGACAGAACAGCACTCAGTAAGTAAGCTAATTGACCGTATGCACAAGTTGGAGCGTAGCGCTTTTATATCTGCTATTGATGCAGCTATTACCGACGCCCACAAAGCGTCCGGGGTAACCGAGAGGATCTTGGCAATACTTGATTCCCAAACAATCGATCAACTTCCAGCTGACGCTCAAAACCATCCGGCTGTAGCTGACCTACGTTACGTGCTCGAAGAGCTTCGCAAAACTGGCGTCACCAATGTCGAATACGACGTTACACTGATGCGCGGTTTCGATTACTACACCGGTATAGTTTTTGAGGTGGCTGACACCGATCCAGAAAATAACCGGTCAATGATGGGTGGCGGCCGCTACGATGGCCTGGTCGGCCTGTTTGGAGTTGAGCCTGTACCTACAGTTGGCTTTGGCTGGGGCGATGTAACCCTTGAGTCGTTTCTGAGCTCGCACCGTCTCTTGCCTGATTTAATCTCGACTACAGACCTATATGTTGCACTTATTGGAGACGTTGAGTCTGCCGCTCAACCGATAATCAAACAACTCAGACAGTCGCTTAATGTAGCTGTCGGCGCGGCCGGGCGCAAGCTAGGTGATCAGTTCAAGGCTGCTGAAAAGCTGGGACTAACCCAGGTTTTGATCATCGGCGAAACCGAAATAACCTCTGGCAGCTTAAAGCTCAAAAATCTAGCGACCAGCGAAGAGTTAAGCCTAACTGTAAACGAAATCATCGCCACCAAGCAATGAGAGCGATCAATCATGCGCTGAGCGGGGCGATAATTGGGCTGAGTGTTGGTCAGCCGTTGCTGGCTGCACCTCTAGCCTTCGCCTCTCACTATGTGCTTGATGTAATTCCTCACCACGGTGCCGCTGACGGCAATGATGCGCTCGGTCGTCGATCATTTGCGGTTGGACTAATAGTTGACGCACTGCTTTGTGCGATCCTAGTATTGATCCTGGCGGTTCGTCAGCCGCTTAACTGGCCTCTAGCCGCGGTCTGTGCCTTTTTGGCAGCATCGCCCGACCTATTTTCCTTCAATCGTTACTGGAAAACTATTCATAACCAACCATTTAAGGCTGGACGATATTCGGAGTTTGCTCATAAAATTCAGTGGTTTGAGCGCCCAATCGGCGCAATTGTTGAGCTGGCCTGGCTAATCGCTGCTGTTGTGATAATAAGCCCATATTTACGCTAGTGCGGTTGGCATAAGCGTCGCCCATCTGGTAGGATAGGGGACTATGCAAACAACTATCGAAACCATCAACCCCACCAAACTTAAGTTGGCTATTGTGACTGACGCTGCCCAACTTGCGAGTGTGAAGCACGACGTCTTGACGCTGCTGAGTCGCAATGTGCGTGTCCCAGGCTTCCGAGCTGGTAAAGCTCCGCAAGCCATGGTCGAGAAGCAAATCGATCCGTCGTTGCTTCAGTCAGAGTTCCTGGAACAAGCTGTCAATCGAGCCTACGTGCAGGCGTTGCAGACGGAGAAAATTCGTCCGGCTTCACAGCCACAGATCAGTATCAGCAAGTACGTGCCTTACGACACTTTAGAGTTCACGGCCGAGCTCGAGGCTGTCGGCGAGATCAAGCTAGCCGATTATAAAAAGATTAAACTAGCTATTAAGCCAGTCAAGATTACCAAAGCTCAGATAGACGCTGTGCTGTCTGATTTGCAAGGCCGAGTGGCCGAAAAGCAAGACGTTGATCGGGCAGTGAAGTCCGGCGATCAAGCGACGATTGATTTTGCGGGTGTTGACGCCAAGACCAAAGAGCCAATCCAAGGAGGCGATGGCCAGGCTTACCCACTGCTAGTTGGTAGTAATAGCTTTATTCCAGGTTTCGAAGACAATATTGTTGGCATGAAGCCCGGTGACGATAAAGACTTTACGATTGCTTTCCCAGCAGACTACGGTGTTCAAGCCTTGCAGAAGCGCCAGGTCATATTCAGCGTCACTGTCAAAAGCGTTCAGGCAGTCAAGCCGCCAAAACTAGATGATTCTTTTGCAGCTACTGTAGGTCCGTTCAAGACGGTTGATGAGTTGACGGCCGACATCAAGCAACAGCTAACTTTCGAGGCAGAGGGCCAAAATCGTCGCAACTTTGAAAATGAGTTGATCGAAATGATCGCCGCCAAGAGTACTGTTGCCGTTCCGGATGTCATGATAGACGACGAGATCACCCGTCTCGAAGAGGAAGAGAAGCGCAACTTAGTATACCGCGGACAGACCTGGCAAGAGCACCTAGACATCGAAGGTCACACCGAGGAAGAGCATCGTGCCAAAAACCGCGAGCCTGCAGAACAACGTGTCAAAGCCGGCATCGTCCTAGGCGAGATCGCTGACATCGAGAACATCAACGTTTCGCTGGAAGAATTAGAGCAGCGTATCCTACAACTGAAAGCTCAGTACAAAGATCAGGCCATGCAAACCGAGCTTGATAAGCCCGAAAACCGTCGTGACGTAACCAGTAGAATACTTAGCGAAAAGACAATCCAGCTACTGACCAGCTACGCAAGTAGCTAGAGGTAGACAGCAGCTAGGCAACTAAAGCCCTCAGTATCAAGAGTTGACGTTTGTAGTAGATTGTTATTAGATGATGTAGCAATGACTGAGTTAACCCCCGAAGAGTTAAATCGGAATACTATTGACCGCAATTATGCTGAGACTTCTAGCAATGTTCGAGCGCGGTTTGAGGTCTACAAACATGCTGTTCCATATGTAGGCATAGAGCGCTACGCAGTAGACGTTCTAAGTAGCCTTGGGGCCTTTGCAATCGGCGATACAGTCATGGATGTAGGCACAGCGGACGGTTCATTACACCTACTTTTACGCGATCAGTTTGGCCACAAGGGAGCATTTATCGGCCTGGACCCAAATAGTAAGCAATTTGAACACTTGCTACAGCCCTTTTTGCCCATGTCCAAGGCCGAGTGGGAAGCAGTTAAGAGTGGCCCTAAGCCGGTAGCGTTCAGCGCAAAATCCTTGCTTGCGCTTCACGCCGGACGGCCATTCATAATATTTAAAGAGAGTGAGAACTTAAGTTTGCATGAGGGCAGGGCTCATGACTTGTCACAGGCGGAGGACAAGACGATAAACGTTCTGTTCGCGATGTTCATGCTCTATCATTTGCCTCAACAAGAGAGGCAGAAAGCGTATGCGGAATTTAGACGTGTCCTACGCCCGGAAGGCGTGCTTGTCTGTGCCACTAGTGGTAAAAACAACAAGTTCCAGCACCGTCGTTTGGAGTCAGAGGTTGCATCATATCTAGGCATTCAGCCGCCATCGGTCATGAATGCCTCATTTACGACTGAGTCTTCCGGCTCCGAACTGGCAGCAGACTTCGAACATGTCTATGAGCATAGTCAGCATGCGTTGTTTAGCAGTAACACTCGTGAAAAGATTGAGGTATATCTGGCGTCGCTAAGATCGTTGCGTGACCAGTTCGAACCAATACCGGAATCACAAGATTTCGAGACTGCATTAATAGAAAAGGTTTTGCCTCAACTAACGGCTGAGGATCAATACGGTTCGACTTTTACTGATACTGTGCACCGATCAATATTTTTTGCTTCTTCACACCCGTTACAAATCGCAGAGCGTTACGACTTCAGGCGAGTCAATTAGCACTCTTGACATGAGAGTGCTAATTAGGCATACTTATATCTATCAACTAGTATCTATCAACTAGCTATCAACCAAAGGAGGCGTCGTGTCAGTCCTAGTCCCAACCGTAGTCGAGAGCGATGGCCGTTACGAGCGAGCTTATGATATCTATTCACGTTTGCTGAAAGACCGAATTATCTTCCTAGGCTCCGACGTAAATGAAGCCAGCGCTAATGTAGTAGTTGCCCAGCTACTTTTTTTGCAGTCGGAAGACGCCAAAAAGGACATTTACTTCTACATCAACAGCCCAGGTGGCAGTGTATATGACGCGCTAGCTATCTATGACACCATGCAGTACATTACCAACGATGTTCAAACAGTCGGTATAGGCGTCCAAGCTTCGGCCGCCGCCTTTTTGCTGAGCTCTGGAACTAAAGGCAAGCGCTTCGCGCTACCAAACGCCACAGTTATGATCCATCAACCTTCATCAGGCACTCGTGGTAAGGTGACCGATCAGGAGATCGATCTGCGAGAAAGCTTACGTATCAAATCTTTGCTGGAGGGCCTTATGGCCAAAAATACAGGCCAAAAAGCGGCCAAAATACACGAAGACATGGAGCGCGACAAATGGCTTACCGCTGCCGAGGCTAAAACTTACGGCATCATCGACGCCATAATCACATCGCCACCAAAGACTTAGCATGCCGCTCATGGTTATTAAGCCTCGAGCTGGTACC
Source organism: Saccharimonadales bacterium (SeqCode) (assembly GCA_039926445.1). GTDB lineage: Bacteria > Patescibacteriota > Saccharimonadia > Saccharimonadales > UBA4665 > JBDSWU01. The sequence continues at coordinate 5,177 of JBDSWU010000040.1, read as the reverse complement.
ATGTCTTTTATGAAACAATATCAAATACCAAGTCCACAGCCACTCGGCGCGCTGATTAACCTAGGCGAGATTCACACAGTTGCCTACCAACTACAGGCTGAATTGTCCAAGCAGCATGTTGTTGAGCATCTCCGCCAACGGCATCTGCTCGGAGTATTAGCTAGGCACGGAGCCACACAGGCTATATCAGGTAAGTATATCGAGAAAGCTCGAGCACTTCATGTTGCAGGCGAGTTGGGAGTCTTTGTGCTAAGCGATGAAACAAATGCTGTCGTCGGAATGGGAACAGTTGATCCGAGCGCGAGACTGCGAAGGCAGCGCGTTCAGATGCTACCATGGCTTGCGCGCGGACCGGTCGCTTATGATATTGCACTGCATGGACCGCAAGTTACTGCCTGGGTTGCGCCCAGTGAGGGTCAGATGGGTCGACGTATTTTAACAGCGGCTTATCGTGAGCTGGCTAACCCCGATGGAGTAGCTGCTAAGTTCCATGATAAATACCAGGCGTCGAGTGCGGGTGATGACGATGCTCGATCACGAGCCTGGACGATTGAGCCACTAGATGCAGCCGATTGGGTTAGGGCGTCTATACGGGACGCCGGCTTCCAGCGACTCGACACCGGATACTACGATGACGGTCAATCACGCCGCGTGGAGCCACCGAGGGCAACACTTTACCAGGCTTGACACAAGGCATAGACTCGGGCATACTTTAGGCTAAGAAGTAGTGTAAGCTGGGGTGCTTATGTGGTATCGATAGATGTCATAAGCCAAATTCCCTCACTTAGTTAACCTTCGCGCGAACCACTAAACAAACCACAAACAATACACATTCGGCTAGTTATGGGTGTATTTGCATGTTATATGCACACCAAGTTAACGTCGAAGATCGTTTACAAGCAGCAGTAACTATAGGGAGCACAGCACGCATATGGCAAAAGCAGCAGTTTCAGCATCTAAGCGGGTGTATTACACCGCAGTGGACGATGTGCTCGATCTACCAAGTCTGGTTGATCACCAGAACAAGTCATTCCAATGGTTCGTCGAGGAGGGGCTCAGCGAATTACTCGCCGAGATTAGCCCGATAGATGATTACACCGGCGGCAAATTATCACTTCGCTTCAAGGATTACCGCTTTGGTGATCCCAAGCTAACTGAGGCGGTCGCCCGCGAGAATAACGTTAGTTACGAGGCGCCTCTGATGGCCAACGTCGAACTGACCAATAAGGTAACTGGCGAGATCAAAGAACAGGAAATCTACCTCGGTGACTACCCATGGATGACGACTCGCGGCACTTTCGTTATCAATGGCGCTGAGCGCGTTGTTGTGTCACAGCTGATTCGTTCGGCTGGTGTTTTCTTTACTGCTGATGCCCATGGTGCCACAGCACTTTATGGCGCCAAGGTCATCCCGGGCCGTGGTGCTTGGCTCGAGTTCGAGACAGCTGCAAACGGTGCAATCTTTGTTAAGATTGACCGTAAACGCAAGATCCCAGTCACTACCTTGCTGCGCGCCCTAGGTGTTAACGAGGCCAAGATGCGTGACATCTTCAAGCACGTCGATACCGGTACCCAAAACCACATCGAACTAACTCTTGCCAAAGATCCAAGCAAGGGCCAAAATGATGCCCTGATTGAAGTTTATCGACGTTTGCGTCCTGGTGACCTCGCCACAGTCGACAATGCTCGTGGCCTGATCGAGAACATGTTCTATAACTACAAGCGATTCGACTTTTCTCGAGTCGGTCGTTACAAGATCAACAAGCGCCTAAACCTAGATGTGCCCAACACACTCGAGAACCGCATTATGCGTCTCGAAGACATTGTGGCTATCATCACCGAGATTATTCGCCTCAACAACACTCAGGAGCCAGCTGACGACATCGACAGTTTGGCAAACCGCCGCGTTAAGTTGGTCGGTGAGCTAGTTCAGCGTCAGTTCCGTATCGGTCTGCTACGCATGGAGCGTAATACAAAAGACCGCATGTCAATGTCTGAAATCGAAACTGTTACTCCTGGTCAGCTGATCAATGCCCGACCAGTTGTCGCCGCAGTTCGCGAATTCTTCGCTAGCTCCCAGCTATCGCAGTTCATGGACCAGATCAACCCGCTCAGCGAGTTGGCCCACAAACGTCGTTTGAGCTCAATGGGCCCTGGTGGTCTATCTCGAGAACGCGCTGGCTTTGAAGTTCGTGACGCCCACGCCACTCACTACGGTCGTATCTGTGCAGTTGAAACGCCAGAAGGCGCCAACATTGGCCTGGTTCTGAACTTGGCTAACTACGCCCGCGTCAACGACTACGGATTCATCGAAACCCCTTACCGCAAGGTCATTAAGGGCAAAGTTACCGATGAAATTGTCTACATGGACGCATACGAAGAGGAAACTGCTGTCGTGGCTTCTGGTGGTACTGAGATTGATCCTAAAACAAAGAAATTTACTGAAGCCCGCGTTAGCGGTCGCTCACGCTTAAAGACATCGGAAGTCGATGCTGAGGACGTAACACACATCGATGCCTCGCGTAACCAGATTATTGGATCATCAGCTGGGCTGATTCCATTCATCGAAAAGAACTATGTCTACCGGTCACTCATGGGTAGTAACCAGCAAAGACAAGCAGTGCCACTGATCGTGCCTCAGGCACCAATTGTTGGTACCGGTCTCGAAACTATTGCTGCTCGTAACACCGGTCAGGTTATCTTGGCGGAGGATGCCGGTGAAGTCACAAAAGCTACAGCTGGTGAGGTGGTTGTTAAGTACAAGGCAGGTAGCGTTACTTACGAACCGCTTCGTTTTGTCCGTTCTAACGAAGGCACAAGCATCAATCAAAAAGTTGTTGTCAACACCGGGGACAAGGTTGCAGAAGGCGACGTGCTCGTCGAGGGCATGTCAATTGACGGCGGTGAGCTTGCTCTCGGCAAGGACTTGATCGTAGCCTTTATGCCATGGGCAGGTTACAACTTTGAGGATGCCATCATCATCAGCCGAAAGTTGGTCGAAGATGACACCCTAACAAGTGTACATATCGTTGACTTCATGATTGAAGTCCGCGAGACCAAGCTAGGCCCAGAAGTAGTTACCCGTGATATTCCTAATGTCTCAGAGGAGACTCTGCGCCACCTAGATGATGACGGAATTGTCCGTATCGGAGCCGAGGTTCATCCCGGTGATATCCTAGTCGGTAAGATTACTCCAAAGGGAGAGCAAGAACTCAGCTCCGAGGAGCGTTTGCTACGGGCTATCTTTGGTGAAAAAGCCAAAGAAGTCCGCGATACTTCACAGCGCATGTCTAACGGCAAGCACGGTAAGGTTGTCGGCGTCAAAGTATTCTCGCGCGAAAACGGACACGAGCTCAAAGCTGGTGTCATCATGCAAATCCAAGTTTTTGTTGCTCAAATGCGCAAGATTGCTGTCGGTGACAAACTCGGTGGACGTCACGGTAACAAGGGTGTTATCGCCCGCATTCTACCGATAGAAGACATGCCATTCATGGAGGACGGTACGCCAGTTGATATTGTGCTGAACCCACTCGGCGTCCCTTCTCGTATGAACATTGGACAGTTGTTCGAGACTCACCTTGGTATGGCCGCGCGTGCCCTTGGTCTCAAGGTCGCTAGCCCTTCATTCAATGGTGTGCCAGTCGCCAAGATTCAGGAGTTGCTCAAAGAAGCCGGGTTCCCAGAAGATGGCAAGCAATACCTGTTCGACGGTCGCACCGGTGAGCAGTTCATGGAGCGCACTACTGTCGGTAGCATGTACATTATCAAGCTAAACCACATGGTTGCTGATAAAATTCACGCTCGTTCAACTGGTCCATACACCATGGTCACGCAGCAGCCACTCGGCGGTAAGGCTCAAAACGGTGGCCAGCGCTTCGGCGAGATGGAAGTCTGGGCTCTAGAAGCCTACGGCGCCGCCCACACACTCCAAGAGATGTTGACTATCAAGTCCGACGACGTTTACGGACGCTCGAAAGCTTACGAATCAATCATCAAAAAGACTGAAATTGTTGGTCCAAAGGTTCCTGAAAGCTTTAACGTCCTAGTCAAGGAGCTGCAAGGTCTAGGCCTCAAGGTCGACTTAGTTCACTCCAACAAGATTGTTGACGCAGAGGAAGTTCTGGCGACTAACATCCACGAGGAAGCAACCCACCCGGCTGAGATTGAAGTGCCGCAAGCCTCGATCTCTGACATAGATGTTACAGAAGAAGCTGTATCGGACGATTTTGCTATCGTAGACGTTGACGACGACATGATTACTAATAACGATGACACTGCTGCAACTGACGACAACGAAGACGTTGCACTAGTTGCTGCTGATGATAACGACGAAAGCGAGGATGCGTAATATGGGACCACAAGCACGCTACGCAAATTCTCAGGCTACCGGCACAGACATCGCCGATTTTGATGCTGTCCGATTGGCAGTTGCCAGCCCTGATGACATTTTAGATTGGAGTTATGGTGAGGTTACCAAACCTGAAACCATCAACTACCGTACACAAAAACCTGAACGCGACGGTTTGTTCTGTGAGCGGATCTTTGGTCCGGTCAAGGACATCAACCCCCACGACGCCAAGTACAAGGGTGTTCGCTCGCGCGAAGCCGCTGTCGACAAGAACGGAGAGTTGGTAACACGCTCGATCGTTCGTCGTGAACGCATGGGACACATCAACCTGGCAGTTCCAGTCGCACACATCTGGTTCCTTCGTGGCACCCCATCCGCTATGGGCTTACTTTTAGGCATGACAGTCAAGAACTTGGAGCGCGTGGCATACTTTGCAAGCTACATTTTCAAGACAGTTGATACTGCCAAGCGCGATCAACTATTCGCCGATAAGGAAGCTGAGTTCACTGCAGCCAAAGAAGCCATCAAGATTCGCTACGAAAAAGAAGCCGAAGCTGAAGACGCCAACGTCAAAGCACTGGCCGAATTGCAGACCAAAGAAATCGAAGAAGTTACGACTGACTTTGAGGCCTACAAAGCCCAGGTCGCTAGTCTTGTTCGTCTTAGTTTGATCAGCGAGACCGATTATCGCGCACTTCCAGATGACCTTCGGGCCATCGTGACTGTCGGTATGGGCGGCGGTGCACTAAAGGATTTGTTAGTTAGCATTAACCTCAAGGAACTAATCACCGAGCTATCAACTCAAGCCGAAGACGCCAAAGGCCAGCGC
>JBDSWU010000039.1:0-2145 GCA_039926445.1 Saccharimonadales bacterium (SeqCode) | reverse complement strand
GCCAAAAGCACCATGTTCTATATCCACCTGTTGTGCAGTCTCAAGACAAGCGTCCTTCATAACGCAACCAGCACAGATCAGCTTGGCAGCTCGAGTTGACGAAGAGTTTTCTCCTTTGCCGGAGGATGGGAAAAATATATCCGGGTTAGCATCTCTGCATGCAGGTCGCTGCTCGCCGTCTACTCCAATAGCTCCAGAGAGAACTAGTGGTGGTTCGATTACAGTGGGATTAGTTTGAGTCAAGTATTGGGACAGCAGAATTTGGGAATGTGGGTCATCCAAATCAAGGAATGCGCCGATCACACCCAAAAAGTCGTTTGTTCCTGTTTCTAATATGCTGTAATTCTCTACACTCATTGAGTATATTATAACATGTGTAAATACTTTTTACAATGCCGTTAAACCGAGCTGCCAGCTATCCGACGACGCGCAGGATTTCGTCGAGCGTTGTTTCGCCAGCTATGACTTTAAGCATCGCGTCTTGCGCCATCGTGCGCATGCCGCTGGCGACCGCTGCTTCCTCTATTGATTGGCTGGTCAGCGAGGCGCCTGGCGTCTCCAAAAGTTTTCGGAGCTGGCTTGTCATGGTGAACTGTTCGCGGATAGCGATTTGACCCTTGAAGCCATATGGGTTTTCGTCGGAAGCACCTGGGTGATAGAGCTGTAAACCGTCTAGGTTGGGACGGGCTGACTCTGGCAGACTGTGCAGCACGGAGTTTATGCGTTGCCAATCGGCTTCTGTAGGTGTGTAAGCTTGCTTCAGGCTATCATCCAGGCGTCGCACAAGTCTTTGGGCCATCACCAGCCGGATAGCTGACACGAATAGCGGGTTCTGGCCTATGACATCACCAAGACGAGTCAGCGCGGCTGATGCAGAGCTGGCGTGGAAGGTACTGAGCACCAAGTGTCCGGTGAGCGCGGCTTGCAGTGCCGTTTTAGCTGTGTCCATGTCGCGAATCTCACCGACCATGACTATGTCAGGGTCAAGTCGTAACACGGCCCGCAGTTTGCTGGCAAAACTTCCGTCGTCACCACTAGCTTTGGAGTGCACTGAAATCTGAGTAATACCAGCGAACTGATACTCAACTGGGTCTTCTATGGTGATGATCTTGCGCTCGTCACTGTTTAGGCTATTAAGCATCGAATACAGCGTCGTCGTCTTGCCAGATCCGGTTGGACCGACCACCAGCACTAGCCCGCTGGGCTTAGCGACGATATCGTCGACCACGCCGCGCTCAGCCTCGGACAGACCCAGCCGATCGAGTGTGTACATCGACTGGTCCATGTTAAACAGGCGCATGACGACGTCCATACTGTTAATGGTCGGAACCGTCTCCAGACGAACATTAACGTCAACACCGGTGCCGTCAGCCATGGTTACCTTTTGGGCGATATGCCCCTGTTGAGCATCATCTGAGGCCGTCGAGACGTTGCCGGCGCTGGCAATCGCCGACATCAACACTCGATACTTGTCGTACTCCAGGTTGGCTATGGGGTGCAGAACACCGTCAATTCTGTAACGGATCCGGACATTGTTGGCGCCAGTTTCAATATGAATGTCTGAAGCATTAAGGTGGTGAGCCTGACTTACCAGATAGGCCAACATGTCATCGGCACGAACCTGGTCGAGAACCACCGATACCTGTCCAACCATCTTGGTATTGTCGGTTTCGTTGATCTCGATGTCTCGGTATTCGACTTTTTGCGGTGGGTCGTATAGCAGCATGTAATCGCGAAAACCGGTCTCCGATATTATGGCGAAAGCTATCCGCTGATCCTGAAATCGCTGGCGAATAGCCGCCATCGACTGCTGTGAGGTCGTAGTCGTGATACCGAACAGGATGTTGCTCTGATCGACGTGCAGCGGTATCATCCGCAGCTCACGCAGCTCTGGTACGGTCAAAACCTCGGTATACAACTGCTTGTCCTGTATCTGAGCGGTGTTGGCATAGTCTAGTCCCAGCACACGGGCACGTCGCTGGGTTGCTTGTTCTTCGTCTAGTCGGGCATCTTGGCTCATTAATGCTTATTATAAAGCATGAGCGTATTCTTGCTGTATAGTTTAGACATGCGCTCCATCATAATTATCGCCCACAACCTACGCAGCACGCATAACGTCGGCTCACTCCTACGGACCGCCGAAGG
>JBDSWU010000038.1:0-9881 GCA_039926445.1 Saccharimonadales bacterium (SeqCode) | reverse complement strand
GCGACTATGGCTCTAGCCCTGCATGAGCTCAACGAAATCCGAGCCGGTAGTACATATCTAAAATTGTGCCAGGTTCGTCCTGACTTCGGTGTCATAGTCCAAACTGTAGCCGTCGGCCAGCCACACCTAAGCGCTCATGAGCTTGACCAATCAGTACCGTGGCACATTATCCAACGCTTTTATGCTCGTATGCAGCACCTATTCCAAGCAGAGTTGTTCGAGCCACATATTGAGCTGGCGGACATGCACTGGCAAGCCGCCGAATCATTACTGGCGCGGCTGGAGCCGAGTTTCAGCTTTTGGGAGTCTACCAGCCACCTTGGTTTCTTGCATGACGGCCAGACTGTCTCACTTAACCTAGTTGACGCTGCTCTGAACTATTGCAACTCATTACCGTTCGAGCAGCGCCTGCGCTCGACTTTTCAGCAATCAATGTGGCATGAGCTGTTAATCCGTTACCTGCAACCGCAAACTGTTGAGCAGACAGTGCTTTCCCAACTACAACCGGCCTATGCACGTCAAACCATAACCGCCTAATCCCAAGGAGTAATATATGTATCAAATTTGTGTTTCCGGAGCCGCCAAAGGCGATAGTGTCGAAGAAGGCAAGGAATTGGCATTGGCACTCGGTGCAGCTATCGCTGAAGCCGGCCACAGCCTAATGACCGGTGCAACCATCGGCTTGCCTAACTATGCAGCCGAGGGCTACAAAAAGGCTGGAGGCATGATGAGTATCGGTATCAGCCCAGCCGCCAGCAAAATCGAACACGTTATGAAATATCGGCTGCCGACAGAAGCCTACGACAGCATCCTGTACTCCGGATTGCACTATGTCGGTCGCGACACCTTACTGATCACCTCGAGCGACGCAGTAGTTAGCATCGGTGGTCGACTGGGTACGCTCCATGAGTTTACGATCGCCATGGAAACCGACACACCGATTGGCTTCCTTCAAGGAGCCGGCGGCATCTCCGAGGAGATTCAGACTCTAATGAGCCTAGCCCACCCACTGCGCCCCGGCGCTATGGTGACTTTCAGTGATGATGCCCGACAGCTGATACACGAACTGGTAGCTCACCTAGATGTCGAACACGCCAAGTATAAAAAACTGTACCAATAAATTAGAAGGGGAACACATGGAATTACACCACACCGCCGTCAAAGAGGAAAAAGGCTTTAGCGCCGTAGAAGTTCTACTCTGCCTGATCATCGTCATCTTGATTGGCTTCATAGGCTTTTTCGTCTACAACACCCAAAAGAGCACCGACAAGCTCAACCAAGCTGCAACCACATCCACGCCAGCAGTCAAACAAACCGATAAGTCTCCCAAGGCGACGACTGATAGCACAAACTACCTAACCATCACCGAGTGGGGTGTTCGATTCGCCGTAACCGGTGATAGCGAACCAACCTATGCTTTCCATGCTCGTGGATCAATGAGTGCTGACGGAGGTTTTAGTTATGGCAACGATACAGTAGATATAGGCAGCAAGAAATATAACAACTTGGTGAATAGCGACGGCAATCAATGCGGCACGATTGACGATAATACCGGCAAGAAGGTGAGCGCACCGAACACCAGGCGAATGATTCAGATTGCTAGTAGTCCAGCCGGCACTGAAGAAAGCGCTACAGCCGGAGGCTCAGTTACACTTGGTGCTACCAAGTACACTTACTTCACAGCGTCTAGATATCGTCCAGGATGTTCACAATTAGCCAATGGAGATACTGATCAGAACATATTCAACCAAGACTCTGCAATTACTGATCTACTAATCAAAGATGCCTCCACTCTAAGTTTAGCTAAGGCTCGGTAGCAGAAACACATGACGCGCGTTATTCACTAAATAATTACCACAGGAGAACACATGAAATTTTTTAGCGACAACAGGGTTAATCAAAAAGGCTTTGGTACCATCGAGCTACTGCTCGTATCGATCATGATCCTACTAGTAGGCTTCATAGGCTTCTACGTCTACAACACCCAAAAGAGCACCGACAAGCTCAACCAAGCTGCAACCACTAACGTTCCTAACGCCAAGAAGTCGGCGACAGATTCGTCAAGCATCAGCCAACCAACGCCTGCGGCTGATTATCTCACCATCAAGCAATGGGGCGTTAGGATGAAGCTATCGGCTGCAATCAAGGACGCAATATATATTCTCGGACATGATGGTTCACAGACAGATGTGTTTGCAGGTTTGAGCACCAGTTCGCTTACTCAGCTAGAGCCTTATTGTGGGCCGGACAAGACATCTGTCGGCGCATTGGTCAGGCAGACAACAGCAGAGCACAACACAAATGCCTCTAGCTCAGAGGCCGGCTCTATCACGAACCCTGTCTACGATCTCCAAGTTGGTGACCACTATTACGCGTACATACATGCTCAGTCGGCATGTTATAGCAATGATACTTCCCAGGCTGCTATCTACTACAACACAGTACACCCAGACGTATTGTTCAATAGTGATGTCAAGACTCTAGAACTAGTAAGCCAATAGTAGTAGCGTCAGACTTGCTACAATAAGGGGATGAGTAAGTTTGAGATTCGAAGTGACTACCAGCCCAAAGGCGACCAGCCGGCGGCGATCGAGCAGCTGACCAAGGGGCTGCGCGATGGCTTGCAGCACCAGACTCTGCTAGGCGTTACTGGCAGCGGCAAGACCTTCAGCATGGCCAACATTATTCAGAATGTTCAGAAGCCGACGCTGATACTCAGCCATAATAAGACGCTGGCGGCTCAGCTGTATGGTGAGTTCAAGAGCTTTTTCCCGGATAGCGCTGTCCACTACTTTGTCAGCTACTTCGATTACTATCAACCTGAGGCTTATATTGCTCGTTCGGACACTTTTATAGAGAAAGACAGTCAGATTAATGAGGAGATTGATCGGCTGCGCCACGCCGCAACCGATGCTCTGCTCAGCCGCAAAGACGTTATCATCGTCGCCAGCGTCAGTTGTATATACGGTATCGGCAGCAAAGAAGACTACGGCGGCATGTCGCTCGACATATCTGTCGGCGAGACGCGCAAGCGAGATAAGCTACTGCGACACCTGACGGATATGCAGTACCAGCGTAACGATATCGACTTTCACCGTGGCACTTTCCGGGTCCGTGGCGACACGATCGACATCTTTCCAGCAGGCGAGGAAGTGGCTTATCGCATTGAATTCTTCGGTGACGAAATCGAGCGAATTACTCGAGTAGACCAACTGACGGGCGAGATACTCAAAAGTCTCGAGCAACTTCGCGTATTCCCGAGTAGTCACTATGTCACGCCGCAGGAGAAGCTCAAGGACGCTCTGGTAAAGATTCAGGATGAGCTCGGCGAACGTCTGAAGCAGTTTCGCGCGGAAGGCAAACTGCTTGAAGCACAGCGACTGGAGCAGCGAACCCGGTTTGATCTAGAGATGCTCGAGGAAACTGGCTTTGTCAAAGGCATCGAGAACTACAGCCGATATCTGACCAACCGCGAACCGGGTGAACAGCCGGCGACGCTGCTCGACTACTTCCCTGACGATTATCTGCTACTTGTCGATGAGTCGCATATGTCATTGCCTCAGGTTCGCGGTATGTACAACGGTGACCGGGCGCGCAAAGAAGTGTTGGTTGAGCACGGTTTCCGTTTGCCGTCAGCACTCGACAATCGGCCACTAACTTTTACCGAGTTTGAGCGGCACGTCAACCAAGTTGTGTATGTCAGTGCTACACCAGCCGAGTATGAACTCAGCCATTCTCCGGAACCAGCCCGACAGGTGATAAGGCCAACCGGTTTGCTCGACCCACCGATCGAAATCCGTCCAGTCGAAGGTCAAGTCGATGACCTATTAGCTGAGATTCGTGACACTATTGCCAAACAGCAACGGGTGCTGGTGACGACGTTGACCAAGCGCATGTCCGAGGACTTAACCGAATATCTAAAAGACCTAAATATCAAGGTGGCATACTTACACTCTGACGTCGACACGCTAGATCGTACTGACATACTGCGTGATCTAAGACTTGGCGTTTACGATGTGGTTGTCGGCATCAACCTGTTGCGCGAGGGCTTAGATCTCCCAGAAGTTTCCCTGGTAGCCATACTTGACGCCGACAAAGAGGGTTTTTTACGTTCCGAGCAAGCCTTAATCCAGACCGTCGGTCGGGCCGCCCGTCACGTTGAGGGCCGAGTTATCATGTACGCCGATCGTATCACGCGTAGCATGCAAGCAACTATCGATGAGACTGACAAACGACGGATAATCCAAGCGGCCTACAATCAGGAACATGGCATCACACCAACAGGCTCCGGCCGTGGCCTGGAGGGAAGTATGAACGTCGACCGAGAGGACAAGGAAGCCAGGTCTAAAAAGCTTAATCTCAACAAGATCCCCAAGGATGAGTACAAAGCCTTGGTCAAAGACCTAGAGTCGCAAATGGCCTTAGCTAGCGCCAATCTTCAGTTCGAGCAGGCCGCTGACTTGCGTGACACGATCGCAGACATCAATCAGAAGTTAGCTAGCTAACGTACTAGACAAGATTTTGGCCTGGGCGGTTCGTGAAAGCTTATCGCAGATACGGCCGGGCTTGAGCGCCATAACGTGACCACGACCACGAATCGAGTGAAGCTCTAGATTATCGGGATATTGACCCTGGATACGATGCCACATCTGCCACTGCGCCAAACTGTCTTTCTCACCGGCAACCACTACGGTTGGTATCTCCGCGATCACTTCACCTATCTCTTTCTCGGGAGTACCGTGCATCAACTCCCACATTTGGTTGACTAGTGCTTTGCCATCACGTCTCGACAGACCGTAACTTTTAGCAAGCGCCAGCGCTTCTGCTATTTCCGATCGCGAACTCTTCAGTCCAAGTTCTTTGCCCAAATCCCAAGCAAGTCCAGGCACAAACCGCAGTCCCATATCGCGCACTATATTGTGCGGATCGACCAGTGCAGGTGACACATATAGCTGCCCCCGAGGATCGATGAGACTGCGCAGCTCGTCATCTGCCAAGATCTGCCGGTTCATGTGGTGACTGACAGTCGTCCCCATAGACGTACCTTGAACAAATAGCGGCAATCGCGCTGCCAGAGCCAGAGCCAGTTCTACTCGATGTCGCGCCATCCCTTCGAGGTCGTACTGATGGCGTTCTTGCCAGTTGTAAGTGTCGCTATTGGGGCCGATACCATCGCTGCCGACGCTGATAATGCGGCCAGCTGGGAACTTTTCGGCCAGCGAGGCATGAAATGCCTGACGAATCCCGCACTCAATGTGCTCAGTCAGGCCTGGCAAGGACATGATTGCGTACTGGGGCTCACCCTCGGCTGGATCGGTTATCTCGACGGCGTGTTGGTAGTCGTTGATATTTACACCATAAAGTCTGTGGTGGCGAATTGGATTGTCGAGGCGACCGGCTCGACTAGTTCGGACGGCTTTGAGAGTCGTCTGACCTAGGCCTCGAACAGGTCGTCGTACTGGCATTGGGTCGAGCTCTGCAGGGAGTAAGTCTACTGTGTTTGGTTGGCTGACAAATAAAAAACCCTCCGGTTGGGAGGGGAACAGCGGTACCACGTCTGCCATCGCTGGCTCCAGCATGGGTTCGTGGTGAGACTCGTAAGATGTTATAGGCGTGGACATGTTTGTCTTTCTTTCGCTTATTCCATCGTATGCTTATGCTTATGCTTTGTAAAGCACTTTTTACTACAATTTTGGCGCGCTTAGTATAAGAGGTATACTTACGGCATAAGCGTTATGAAATACCTGTTTGAAATCTACTTGTTACAGGAAGCAGTTACTGAAGACCAGTGGCAGATATTTTATCGTGCAGTCCGACAATATGGTGGCTCGCTGAGCAAATTCGAGATTATTTTTGCCTGTAAGGATAACCTCGTGAGGTACTTTGTGCGCTGCGACAGCGACCTAAGCCCTTTATCTACCAATATCGACGGAATGTTGTTGCGACCAGTTGATGAATCGGAGCTGGAGCTGCCGACGGGACACAGTAGATTACGTTTCGTGACCTTTGTCACGGGTGGTAGCCTGCTCGATCTAAAAGAAAAGTACCATGTCAAAAAATCATTAGAGCTGCAATACGTAGTGGTGCAGGTACGCGCTCTTAGTGACACTAAAGCAAATGTCACAGCTAATTTGTACTTCAAGGGGCTGGGTACCAGCTGGCACCACGCCAAGAAAAAAATGTTGGCTTTCCCCGATCACCTCTTGCAAGTCAATTTCAGTGACAACACCAAATACATGCACCGTTCGGTGCCAAAATATCTCAATATGGAAAAATCCATGCACATGCTGAACAGCGAGAACCTGAACTCGCTGTTCGAAGTAGACACTTTTCCATACTTCTCGCACAACTATTATCTGAATATTACCAACTATGAGTTTGATAAACACTCATTCATCATTGGGGCCAGTGGTTCCGGTAAGTCCAAGTTCATCAGCTTATTTGTCGATCGACTGTACCAGACAGCGTTGCGCATGAACTACCGTGTGATCGTTATCGACCCTCATGCATCGCTCGAGGAAGACTTCATTGGCATGCCTGAGTCCAAAATAATACGCTTTGATGATGAGAGCACAGAGCTGTTCGCCAGTGCTGGCGCCGATGTCTCGGCTGCCACAGAGCTAACTGCCACGCTTTTTAAATCATTACTCGCGGATCAATATTCACCACGACTTGATCGGCTACTACGCTTCAGTCTTTTCGTACTATTTACAGCTCAAAACATGTCGCTGGACACTCTTAAGCGCTTCTTAACCGACATAGAGCTGCGCAACCAGATTCTCGATCACGTTCGCGAGTTTGTCCCACCGAATATCGTCAAGTTTTTCGGTGGCGATTTCAACGAGATTCGCACGCAGTACTATAACGAGGCGATATCACCGATAGTATCACTTGTTGATGAAATGCAGCTACAGCCTGCACTGGTCGGTAACGGTGACGTATCACTAGCCAAAACTATAAATGAAAACTTCCTAACAGTTTTTTCATTGAATAAGGTCAAAATGGGCCAAAAGGTCGTAAAAACTGTAGCTGGCCTTATTATCCAGCAAATATTCTTATTGGCGCAGTCCAGAGCGTTTAATCAAAAAGTAATTATGATTATCGATGAAGTTTCGGTGGTGCAGACCCCAGCCCTAGCGTCGATATTGGCCGAAGCTCGTAAATATAACCTCTATGTCTTCCTGACGCAGCAGTATTTTGGTCAAATAGAGGATGACCTCAAAGCTGCCATCTTTGCCAACGTTTACAACTATTACGTTTTTCGAACCTCTGAAGAGGATGCTAGAGCCCTCGAGGGCAACCTAAAAATTGAATTGCCACAGGAGCTTGTTGCGCAAGAGTTTGCACGTGGCGTCAAAGAGGCCGATTTACGAGTCAGAATGTTTACCGAGCTTCACCCACGAGAATGCATTGCACGTTTGCTTGCCAAGGGTCAGCTCAACCCTTGTATCAAACTCCGGACCATGGATGCCCCGCACCTTGCGCCCAGCCCAGGTACTAATCCAGCAGACCTCCAGGCCTACGAAAAATTAGCAGAGACTATCAATCTTCCATCCAAATTTGTCGAGCAAGGCGAGCAGCCAATTGCCGCGACAATCGCGCCCAAGCCACAACCAGTTTCAGCTATAGTCTCCAATATAGTTCAGACGTCGGACCCACCTCCTATGATGAGTATGAATCTGAGTGAGCTAATGGCTCAACACTCATCAGGCAGAACTAAAGTTAACAAAGGAAAGGAAACAGCATGACACCACAAATAGCCCAAGAAATCTTAGACAAAATTGTTGGACAGGTATTCGGTTACAAAAATCCTTTGACACTCGAAGTGTTCATGCAAAAGTATGCTTTTGACGTCAGGCTCCCTCAGCAGGTGAACGATAGCACGACTGGTGAAGTGACTTGGGCGGGGTCAACAAGCCCTACGAAATTCATCACCATGGCGAATGCGCGCAAGCGTTCAGAAGAAGAAGATTTGATGCCGACCAGACCGTTGCCCGATATTCAAAGTATCCTTACCGCATGGAATGAGACTAATTATATGTCTACGGAACGACAGGTTGAGTCAATCAATGTCTACGAGAGTGACAATATCACCATGTCAGAGAATATTTATCGCTCGCAGTTTGTGGTTAACTCCAAGAATATACTTTTTAGTGACGGCTGTCATAATGATGAATTTCTGGCCGCTTCACAGAGGTCTCAGACATCGACGTTTAGTATTAAAGTCGATGATAGCCAGAATGTAACCAACAGCTTCTTCATTACTTGGTGCAATAAAGTCAACAACAGCTTTTTCGTAAATGACTGTTTTGATTTAACCGATTGTATGTTCTGTACGAATCTGGCGGGGAAGCAGTATTGTATTGCAAATATGCAATATGATGAGGTAGAATATAAACGAATCAAAGACATGGTGGTGCGCTGGATTCTCACGAGCTAGCATATGTCCACCCCACTCCAATTATTTAACCCTGAAAAAACCGCACTTTTGGTTATTGATAAGCAACGCGCCTATATGGACCCAGAGGTTTTGGCGTGGCGTTCGAAGTCATTGTCCGAGGACGCTCTACGGCGTTTTGAGCGCCTAGAACACTTGATAGAAATGGCCAGAGAATCAGATGTTCAAGTTTTGTGGACTCTGATGACAGAATCGTTAAGTCACTCACCAGCGCCAATAGTCGAGAAGATGCAGCTCGATGTTAAGACCGGTGGAACTGTCGTCGACTGTTATCCTGGAAATGAGTCATATGACTTTTATGGCGATATCAAACCACTCGATAGTGAGGCGGTGTTAGCCAAGTCACGTTACGACAGCTTTAGCAATCCAGAGCTACTGCGTACTTTGCAGACTAGCGGTTTGTCATCGGTGGTTCTTGCTGGAGGTTTTGCTAGTCGTTGCGTGTTGGCTACGGCATTTGGCGCTAACAGTCACGACATTCGCGTGCTTGTAGCCTCAGACGCTACGATTAATCCTTATGAATATGAAACTGAAATGCAAGTCAGCGCCGGGATAATCGATGCCGTGCTTGGTTATCACGCTACCAGCCAGCAAATCGTTGACAATTGGATGGTTTAACGGCGTATTTTCACTGGTATAGTGTTGAGCAATCTTCTATACTAGAGCCAATGGCTGATCTTACTCGGGACGATATATTGAAGTTGGCACGGCTGGCGCGGCTGGAGCTTAGCGCCGATGAAATTGTTGAATTTCAAGGCGAGTTGAGCGAGATTTTGCACTATGTTGACATGCTCCAGAATATTGACGTGACCGGATTTGAGCCGACTAACCAAGTTACTGGTCTGACTAATGTGATGCGGGTCGACGAAGTCATCGATTATGGTTATGAGGTACAGGATTTGCTGGCCAATGTGCCTAACGTTGAGGCCCAGCAGATCAAAGTTAACCGGATGGTTGGTTAGTGGTGTCGGCGTGGCCGGCGATTACTGATATTGCTAGTGGCGTCCGTGGTGGTTCGCTTCGGGCTGTCGATATGGTCGAGCAGGCGCTGACTGCTATCGAAGCAAAGACTGAGTACAACGCTATAATCGCCTCAACCGCCGATCGTGCGCGAGCGCGAGCAGAGGCGATAGACGCGGGCGATAACAAGGGTAGATTAGCCGGAGTCCCATTCATAGCCAAGGATAACTTTCTGGTGTTTGGAGCTGATACTACTGCAGCCAGCAATATACTGAAGGGTTTCGATGCGCCCTACCAGGCGACCGCAATAGAGCGACTGGAGGCTGAAGGAGCTATTTGTGTTGCTAAAGCCAACCTAGATGCGTTCGCTCATGGATCATCAACTGAAAATAGCGATTTTATGACTACCAAAAATCCTCACGACGCGACGCGCGTCCCAGGAGGATCGTCCGGTGGCTCGGCG
>JBDSWU010000037.1:0-2395 GCA_039926445.1 Saccharimonadales bacterium (SeqCode) | reverse complement strand
GAGCTACACAACGCCCTACTGGTCAATATGAAACAACCCGATACTCTCGTATCGGCGCTCGAGAAAGCCCTCAGCATGCACAAAATTGATGTTGCTGGTCGTTTCAACGCCATGAACGAACAAATCTCAACCAATACTATTCACAGCTGGTCGAAAGACTTCATGGGCACGCTGCGCAAGCCTATACCCTTACCTGTTTTACCGCTATATGCCGCCAGTGAACGTCGAATGGTCAGCGAGTACGGGCGAGCCAAACACCGGGCATTGTTTCTAGACTACGACGGCGTACTTCGTAACATTATCGACGATCCAGATGCCGCCAAGCCAAGCCAGAGCTTGCTTGATTTGCTCGAGAGCCTGAATAGCGACAGTCGCACTGACGTTTACGTGCTGAGTGGGCGAAGTCGAGACGATCTGAGCAGCTTCCTGGGCGATGTCGGTGTTGGTCTGGTCGCCGAGCATGGCGCGTTCATCCGTGAGCCTGGTAGTCGCAGCTGGGGGGCCAGCCGAGCTGCCAATGCGCACTGGAAGGCGGCAATACGCCCGATCCTTGAGCGTTACGCCGACCAAACAACAGGCGCGCATCTGGAATCAAAAGCAACTAGCCTGGTTTGGCACTACCGAGAAGCCGCACCCTTCGCAGCTCAAAAAAACTTAGTACTGATGCGTAAGGAGTTAAAGCCCATACTTCAAACCTTTGGTCTGCGAGCGCACACTGGTAAAAAGATTCTAGAAGTCAAACACAAGGACACTAGCAAGGGACAAGCCGTCAAGCGTTACCTTAGTCGAAAACCGTATGATTTCATCCTAGTAGCCGGCGACGATTACACCGATGAAACGATGTTTAAAGCCGCACCTGCCTGGGCCTATACCATCCGGGTTGGTGGTGGTGTCACGAGCGCTCGTTTCCGTGTAAAATCGGTTGGCAGCTTCCTGGGAGTACTACGCCACCTCCGAGGCTAGCCCTCTGGTTGCGGCTGACAGTGGGGACAGGTGTGCGTACCACGGCCTGCGACGCGGGTTTTGATAATAATATTAGCGCAGCGCGGGCATGGCAAACCCTCGCGCCTAAAAGCTCTAGCGAAGTCTAGGTAGCTGCCGCGTTTGCCTTCGGCGCTTACATAGTTCTTATCTGTCGAACCGCCTTTTTCTATGGCCAGACTCAGCACTGTCACTATTTCTGTATGCAGCTTTTTGAACTGCGCAGAAGATATATCACTGACCAGCGTTTCGGGGTGGATACGGGCGCCCCACAACGACTCGTCAGCATATATATTACCGATACCCGCTAACACCGTTTGGTCGAGCAAAACAGCTTTGATGTTGGAATTTTTGCGCCGCAGAGCTCGGTCGCGAAGCACCTGCCAACTAAAGTCTGGTTTAAGCGGTTCCGGACCGACTTTTAGGAAAAAAACTAGGTTTTCTACCTCCACTGTTGGCAGTAGTCGCACCCAGCCGAATTTACGTTGATCATTAAAATATAGTGCACTGCCATCTGAAAAGCTCAGTGTCACACGAGTAGACTTATCTGGCAAAGTTCCGATCAAGCTGTCATTTGGATGCCCCGCTCCAAAGCGCTCGGTATGGCTACGAAAAACCAGCTGTCCAGTCATCTTCAAGTGAATAACCAAAGTGTATTCTGTGTCGAGGTCGATCATCAAGACTTTAGCCCGCCGACGCACATCGACGACTGTGGCCTGTACCAGAAAGGACTGCACATCAGTGGGGGCATTCGGGAATGATTTTGGCCAGTCAAAATCGACTCTGGCAACCTGACGACCGGGCAGCAATCGCTGCAAACCTAGACGAACTGTTTCTACCTCTGGTAACTCTGGCATGCACCTATTGTATAATGAAACACCTATGGACAGCCTGTTTAACCTCCTCGGCAACAAAAACTTCGACGAACCGCCGGAGAGTGCCAGCGTCAAAAAGTTTGTCGACGACGAATATCACGCCGTCGTCAGCGTCCAGGTCCGCGACAAAGACATAGTCGTCACCAGCGCCAGCGCCGCCCTAGTCAGCACCTTGAGGCTACGCAGCCCCGAGATCAAACGCCGCTGTCAGCTGACCAAACGATTAGTTTTTCGGATCGGCAGCTAGCAACACCGACAGTTCAGCCTGGAGCTGGTCGTTATCGTGATACCAAATGGCCTGCATGCCAGCCTCCCGAGCGCCAGCCACAAACCGCTCCTGATCATCTATAAGCACGCATTCTCTGGGGACAACATCGAGGCGTTCAGCGATATCCAGATAAGCTTCGGCCATCGGCTTTACAAAATTCGTCTGATACGACAACGCCGTGACCTCGAACAACGCAATTTGCTCGTCTGTGAACAAATCAGATAGATAATTCATAGAGGCATTGCTTAGCAAGCCAATCTTGTAATCGGAC
>JBDSWU010000036.1:0-3898 GCA_039926445.1 Saccharimonadales bacterium (SeqCode) | reverse complement strand
CTATTTTTTAACTTGGTTGACTCCGAGAGGCTAGACCCGGTAGGCCCACTGCCTGAGGTTGACAAGGGGACTGGTACAACAAAAAATATTTTAGTTAAATACGGCTCATTCACAAAAGCACCAGATGGAACCTACGCAGACCTCGCAGACGGCTATCGTTGCAAGTCCTACCTGAACAATTTCAACTCCACCAAAACACAAGCTGACCTGCACCTCTGGAACCAGGGCGGTAGCGGTACCTGCGAAGACGACTACAAAGATACGATGCGCATAAATGTCGGTAGCCCCCAAAACGCGACTGCCACCCCAGACCCAAACACTCCACCCCCCACAGGCAACGGCCCTGGGGTCGGCACCGAAGACAAGGCATCCTGTGAGTCTTCCGGCTTTTCGCTCGCCTGGATTGTCTGTCCAGTCATCAACATGATGGCGAGTGCAGTAGATGGTATCTACAGTAATTTAATCGAGCCGCTTCTAGTCACTAAGCCGTTATCTTTGGACACTGGTTCAAGTAACGCCAACTACCAGGTTTGGTCATCCTTTAGAATTATCGGGGACATATTCTTGGTTATAGCTTTACTAGTGATAGTTTTTGGTCAATCCATTGGTGGTGGCCTGATCGACGCCTACTCAGCAAAAAAAATTCTGCCAAGAATACTGGCTGCTGCCATTCTAATCAACCTGTCGTATTACATAGTCGCTTTGGCGGTAGACTTCAGCAATATTATTGGTGGTGGGATCCAGAACCTAATTCTTTCTCCGTTCAAATTAGCTGACTCAGAAATTCGCATAGGTGGGGTTTCTGCCGGCCTGGGGATAGTGTCGGCGGTTGGCGCTGCAGGTGGCGGTATCTGGGCAATCGGTGCTGCCGGCGGCGCGGGGCTCGTTGTGCTCGACTTTCTCCCAGCATTTCTGTTATTCATACTCCTCCCGTTCCTGCTGACAGTGATAGCCATACTTGCGGTTGTGATTCTCCGCCAAGGCTTAATTCTGCTTTTGGTGCTACTGTCCCCAATAGCATTTGCTCTCTATTGTCTGCCCAACACTGAACAATATTTCAAAAAATGGTGGGACCTGCTACTAAAAACACTCCTTGTATATCCGATCATTGCCATACTCTTCGCAATGGGTAATGTATTTGCGATAACAATTACGCGGTCTCAGACGACATATGGACCGCTCACCGCACTGCTTGGAATTGTTGCACTTTTTGTGCCGTTATTCCTCATTCCGTTTGCTTTCAAATTGGCGGGTGGGGTTCTTGGACGGGTCCACGATATTGTCTCTACTGGTGGAAAACGCGGCATTGAGGCTGTTAAGGGTAACGTCAATGATGCATCTAGTTTTCGCAATAGAGCCAAAGACAGGGCTGGTGGTGCAGTGAATAGAACACGAGTTCAGGCGTACCGTAATATGAAAAAAAGCGGCCGGGCACCCGGCGCCGCAGCATTCATGTTTGGAAGCGCAATAGAGCAGGAGGCAGCACGCAATGCAAAAAGCAAGCAACGTATATTTAACGTAAAAGACAACGGCGATGATGCCATTGTCAATGCAGCAGCATCCTTCGTAGATACGGATGGTGTCAGGAAAACTCTTGACGGAAAAACGGTAAAGGCTGCTGACTGGAAAGCTTCACAAATGCTCTACCCTACACTAAATGACAAACAAACAGTAGCGGACTACCGTTCAACAAAAGTTAATAGCACTGAGGAAGCGGAGATGTTTGCGCGTAACTTTGGTATGATGGCGAGCCAAAACGGCATGACTCTGGAAGAAACCGGCTCAGCATTTACTGCGCTGGCTTTTGCAAGACAGAACGAGAGGGGAGAGTGGAAACATGGTAGGTGGACTCAGGATGACATCACAAAAGACTACAACTATCTGGCGCCTGGAGCTGCGGGCATGTACGGTAGCTCGCCTGACGCAGACAAAAACCACACGTCTGCGAAAAACTTCGTTCACGAACAATACCACAAGAAAGGTTCGTTCGATGCCTCTCGAGCGCTGTCGTCACAGTTCGTAGCGCTTGGGGACGTAAAGCGCCAGCATGTCGATGAAATCAAAAGAGTACAGTCTTTGGGGGGAGCTGCGACTCAGGGTGACATTGATTCGGGATCAAGTGCCAAGGAAGAGCTCCGAAAAGTACTAGAGATACAAGACGCATGGGGCAAGAACGCCGGTGGACGAGACCCTGCTACAGGTGACCCCATCGTCGGAATCTCGGGGGCAAACTCTGCAACAATTGCAGCTTACAACCAACTCATAAATGGAGATAGTCCCCCCGCACCTCCGGGTGGAACAGGTCCACGTATCGCTCCGACAGCCGATCAAAGAATTATTGGCGGGGTCAAGAGTGAGATTGATCAAGGCGAAACTTGGGAAGCTCTCAATAATGGAAGACCTATCCCATAGCTTATGGCGACATATAAAATGATTCAGGATATTGAGGCGGAGGACCATATTATTGGGCCGCTTAGTCTGCGGCAGTTTATATATGCTTTGATTTCGGCGTTCTTTTTGTACATATGTTTTCTGGTTATTAGTAAGCATTTGGCGGTTTTGTTGGTAGTTTTTTTGCCGCCGGCGTTGTTCACTGGGTTTTTTGCTTTTCCGTTCGGCGGGGACCAACCGACTGAGGTTTGGGCACTGGCCAAGATTCGGTTTATGTTCAAGCCGCGGACGCGCATCTGGGACCAGAGCGGTGTCAAGGAGCTAGTGACTATCACTGTTCCCAAAAAGATTGAGCGAAACCTGACCAATGGGTTATCGCAGACAGAGGTCAAAAGTCGTTTGAGTGCGCTGGCTAACACTATTGATAGCCGGGGATGGGCTGTCAAAAATGTCAACGTTAACCTGTATGCCAACCCGGGTAGCTTCCAGGAGGCTTCAGACCGATTGATTGATGTGAGTAGCCTGCCACGCGAGGTGCCAAGCTACGACGTCAGTGCTGCTGATGACATGATGGATGAGCGTAGCAACCCGATTGCTCAGCAGTTCGATAGCATGATCAATGCCTCGGCTCAGGCTCACCACCAGCAATTAATCGAGCGCATGAACAGCAGCACGCCGGTGCAGACAACACCGCCGGCCGGGCAGGCGACTCCGGGCGACTACTGGTTCTTGAACCAAAACCCGCCAGCCAGTGATCTACCGGCTGGTCAGGCAGTGTTCAGTGCGCCAACTGTTGTATCCCCTGGGACGCCAGCTAGTGCGCCGACTGTGGCTGCAGCTACTCCCGATATTAGCGACACGGCGCTGCTTAACCAACTGCACGCCCGTGAAGCCAACGAGCAAACTGTCACCGCCAACCTACACACTTTACAACCATTGGCCGCCAGCGGAGCCAGCCGAACACCAGCCACACCTTCGGCGCCAGTTAGCCCCCAGCCGGCAACTGCCGTAGCGCCAGCTGTAGCTAGCCCTCCGACTACCGATCCTGCTATACTAAATCTGGCAGGTAACAACGACCTCAACATCGCTACACTGGCTCGCCAAGCTGGCAAAAGTCAGCACCACGATGACGGCGAAGTTGTTATATCACTGCGTTAGATATAACGCAGTCTAGTGTGGGCAGGGTGAGGACAAGAGCAAAACAAGTGGGCAAACCTAGTATATGAATCCAAATGCACCGACAGAACAACCAGTAGTGGCGCCAAGCGCTGGCTTGCCATACCCGACACCACTCGTCCAGCAGCAGGGCTCGGCTCCCGGTGCCGCACCATCTTTCCCAACACCACCTAGCGGCGCTTTTCCCCAGGCAGCCGCTCAACCGGCTCCGGCCGTTTTTGCACCAAATAGCGTTATCAGCCCAGGACAACAGCCACAAACCTCAGCTCAAGTTGGTGGCAGTCCGTCCTCTGGCAGTACTGTTAGTGCTCCGCGCACCAACACCAATAGC
>JBDSWU010000035.1:0-8455 GCA_039926445.1 Saccharimonadales bacterium (SeqCode) | reverse complement strand
TCTTGTGCTTTTGTGGCGACTGGCGGCGACTCAGTCTGGCGATGATGACGTTCTGGTGATGGTTTAAACGGCATTGTATCCTGAACCAGGTAACGCTCACTAACGTAACGGTCCACGAACTCACGCGTAACAGCATACTGACTTCGTGATCGCTCAATGATGGCGGTGCTCTGGTCGGTTAGCTCGGCTGGCAAGTTCAGCGAGATGGCCGAGAAGGCGGCGATCTTTTCACCCTCGATAGTCGTGCTGACCACGAAGTGCCGGTTGTGCATGTGGACCAGATCATATTCCTCGAAACGTGGTTCAAAATAGCGGGTCATGCTGCGGGCGTCATCGACACCCATCCTGAAGGCGATGATCGAGCCGACATTGCCAAATACGGCGTCTTTGACTTCGATAGACATCTGAGCGATGTATTGGTTAGCGACAGTCAAGTTTAGACCGTACTTGCGCGCCTCTGACAGAATTGTCGCAAATGAGTCTGTTGCGAAGTTCTGGAATTCATCAACATATAGATAAAACGGCGACCGCTCTTCGGCCGGGATATCGGCCCGGCTCATAGCACCGAGCTGAATCTTGGTTACTAACAACGCTCCTAGCAAGGCAGCGTTGTCCTCGCCGATCAATCCACGACTTAGGTTAACAATCAATATCTTGCGCTGGTCCATGATCTGCCGAATATTGAAACTAGACTTCGGTTGACCAATGATGTTGCGGACCAGTGGGTTGGCGGTAAAAGCGCCGACTTTGTTCAGAACCGGCGCCACCGCCTCAGCGACAAACTTATCATTCCAACTGGCGAACTCAATCGTCCAAAAATTGCGCACAACTGGATCGTCGACATATTTTAGAACATCCTGGCGGAACTTTTTATCGGTCAGAATGCGCGTTATGTCGAGCATCGTGGCGTCGGGATAGTCGAGAAGCGCCAGTATCGAGTATCTTAGGATGTACTCCAGCCGAGGTCCCCAGGATTCGAACA
Organism: Saccharimonadales bacterium (SeqCode); assembly: GCA_039926445.1. Taxonomy (GTDB): domain Bacteria; phylum Patescibacteriota; class Saccharimonadia; order Saccharimonadales; family UBA4665; genus JBDSWU01. Next base: position 7,473 of record JBDSWU010000035.1, on the reverse strand, counting down.
TTCGTTTCAACACCCCAATAAGCTCGGATGCAGTATGGTTCTTGAGCTTCGGGTCTGGCACCTCCATCGGGTTGAAGGCAATTGGGAAGTCCGTATCGGCCGGGTTAAAATAAATAACATCTTTGGCTCGTTCAGGCGTCATTCTCCTGAGTATGCTCAGCGCGTAGTCACCATGAGGGTCGATAACCGCAAAGCCATATGGGCTATAAATATCAGAAATCGTCAACAACTCTAACATACCTGACTTTCCGACTCCGGTCTGACCGATGATGTACAGATGCCGGCCGCGGTCAGCCCGAGTCATTCCGAACATCGTATTATGACCACGGAAATTGGTGATCGCCACTGGGCTAATAGAGCCATTGTAGGTATCGGTTACTATCGGTAGATTGGCCGGTGGCTCAGCTGTCTGGCTGAGAGCCCAAAGTATGTACGGTGTCTCGACATTGGTGTGCGGCAGGTGGTACATGGTGGCAATCTCTTCAATGTTTAAGATTAGCCTCCGTTTGGCGTATTCACGTCGGCGATAATTGGCCAGAGTCACCGGATCGTCCGACACCTTTTGTTGTTCAAAACCGTTCATATAGGTTGTGTTGAACTGCTTATAAGTCGCGATGATTGACTGCAGCCTCAGCTTGGCCTGGTGCAGCGGTGCATGTCCACAGTAGACGATGCGCAAGCTGGTCTCAAAAGCTAGTTTGTGGCTCTTTTCCTCGGCACCACCGGCGCGCGATGTTTCATACTCAGTTAGCTTGATGGTGTCGCCAGCTTTGTACTCCGGTGGTGTCCACAAGGCACCGAGCATGCCACTGGTCTTGTTGCCGCTGCTACTGTTGCGCAGTCCCGAGATGTATTTCTCGCTTTTTTTGTGCCAGTTACTGGCCGCTGGCCGAACCATCAGTTGGATCCAGGCCTCTTCGTCTTCTTCGAATTTGGCTAGCGCAGCAGTGATTGCTGCCAACGGATCGACCTCGAAGCTTTGAAAAGTTTTGATCGGCAGGGCATCGTTCTGGATAAATTTCAGTTCGGTCGTCAGGCGAGTGCTGAAGTTGGCGTGCGGCGTCGCGGCGTAGTCTGGCACCTCTGATATCTGGACACTGGGGTACTGCGCATAGATCTGTTCCTCGACAAAACTCTTGAGATACTGCGGCACCCAAACGTAGAAACCAATCCGTTTTTTGAGCACAGCAATCTCAAAGCTCAGTCGCTCGCGGCGAGCCGGCTGGAAGCGTTTTTGGCTAGGCAGCGTCAGCAGACCATGCAAACTGGCGAACATCTGCTCAGCGGCCAGCTCTTTTTGGTCATTAGTCCGCGGCACCTGTAGCAGGAGCACCACGCCCTGCTCGTCATACTCTTGGTTGTTAGAACCATCACTCATCAAAGATTGCCGACCCTTCTTCATGGTCTATTATCTCATATGGCCTGCGTATCGACGATAGCATTGACCGTCTGTCTGCGCTAGTACTGGGCGGCTTCGGAAGGCATCTTGGAGCCCTTGAGCACTTCAGCAACTTCATCAGCGTCAACTGTTTCCTTTTCCAGCAGTCGGTCCTTGAGAACCTCGAGTTTGTCTAGATTGGCCTTGATGACTATGCGCGCGCGATTGGCGGCCTCGGTAATCAGGCTCTCGACCTCCTGGTCAATCAGCTTGGCAGTGTCCTCGGAGTAATCCCGCTCGTGCACCATACGGTCGATCATCATACCCTCATCGACCTTGAAAACCTGGTCACGAAGCTTCTTGCCCATACCCTGGTTTATAACCATGTCGCGGGCCAGCTCAGCCGCATTCTGCAGATCGGAGCCAGCGCCAGTTGTTATGTGGTTGGCACCCAGGATAACCTCCTCGGCGATTCGGCCGCCCATGCCACGAGCAAGCATGTCTTTGAACTGCACTAGAGAAACATATAGACGATCCTCCGGTGGGATGAACCAAGTTACACCACCAGTGCCGCCGCGAGGAATAATGGTAACCTTGTGAACTGGATCACTGTCCGGTAGCACGTGCCCGACTAGAGCGTGGCCAGCTTCGTGATAAGCGGTCGTCATCTTGTCGGCCTCGGTCATGACCTTGCTCTTGCGTTCCGGCCCGATGGCTACCCGCTCAAAGGCTTCTGTAACGTCGATTTGGGTGATTTCGGTCCGTCCATTTCGTGCGGCGATAATCGCCGACTCGTTGGAGATGTTTGCCAGGTCGGCACCGGACGAACCGGCGGCTTTGGCAGCTAGTGAATCGAGATCAACGGCTTTGGCCAAAGGTTTTTTGGCGAAGTGAACTTTTAGGATGGCTTCGCGGTCTTTGCGATCTGGCAATCCAATATTTACCCGACGGTCAAAACGACCTGGGCGTAGCAGTGCAGGGTCTAGAACATCAGCTCGGTTGGTAGCTGCAAGTACTATTACGTTTTCTCCTTGATCGAAGCCGTCCATCTCGACAAGTATCTGATTGAGAGTTTGCTCGCGCTCATCATGCCCACCGCCCATGCCTGATCCACGGCGGCGACCGACAGCATCAATTTCGTCAACAAATATTATGCACGGGGCATTCTTTTTGGCTTTAGCAAACAGATCTCGGACACGAGAAGCACCGACTCCGACGAACATCTCGACGAATTCTGAACCGGAAATGCTAAAGAAAGGCACATTGGCTTCGCCGGCGACGGCTCGACTGAGCATGGTTTTACCGGTACCCGGAGGGCCGACGAGTAGTACTCCCTTAGGGATGCGTGCACCGAGGTTAGCAAACTTCTTGGGGAACTTCAAAAACTCCACAACTTCTTCGAGGTCTTGCTTAGCTTCGTCACTGCCTGCGATGTCACTAAAGGTGACTTTGTCCTTCTCGTTGCCATATAAACGGGCCTTACTCTTGCCGAAACTCATGGCTTGATTGCCTTGTCCTTGGGCTGATCGCAGCATGAAGTATAGGATAGCGCCGATAAGTATGACCGGTCCGATAGTGGTGGCGATCGTCAGCCAAGCTGATCCGCCGTCATTCTGTTCAGCATAACTAACCTCGACTTTGCCCTCCTTCAACCCTTCGTCCTTCAGGCTGCCGTTGGGATCCTTGTTGGTCTTGAGCGACGCCGTCTTGTCACCCTTTTTGGTTATAAGTATCTGGTTGCCTTTGACTGCAAACTTATCATATTTGCCAGCGTTAGCGTCAGTTATAGCCTGCGTGATATCAATCTTTTTGAGATTGGTCGGCTGACTGTTGGCCGCAAAAATCACCAAAGTAAGCAGGACAAGAATCGCTATAAAGCCGGCATTCTTCATGGTGCGCTGGTTTTTCTTGCCAGCTCCAGGCTTGTGATTAGGTCGGGTAGGTTTCTTATTCATCCGTCCAGTATAGCGTGGGGCTGAAAGTTTGGCTAGACTTAGGCCGTCAACAAAGCCAGGTGATCGCCGTGCACCTTCAGCCAATACTGGCCACGTATATTTGCCCGCTTCCCAGCAGCCTGTGTCTTGGCATGCACCGTCAGCCTTTCCAAAGTACGACTGTCAAAATCCCTGATTCCATGCTCACGTAACCACATAGCCAATACCTCACGGGCCACATTGTGCGGCAGGCTAGAAAACCATCTCCGGTTGATAGTATGAGCCTGGTCTTGGTAGTGCAGGTGGTGAATCAACTCCTGGTCCAGCTGAAAATTTATACGCTGATTGTTATTAACAATATCGATAAACCGGGCGCGTTCTAGACTACTTAAGCGTGGCACGACATTGTGTCGAACGTGGTTACGGGCATAGCGCACATCCTGGTTGGTGCTGTCCTCATGCCACAGTAGATCATGATTATTTGCATGTCGGACGATATCAATCTTTGGAACGGCCAGCATCGGTCGGATAATACTTGACGTGTTAAGTAATGAGCTTAACCCCCGTCGACCCGTCCCTCTTAACATGTTAAGTATCGCGGTTTCTAACACGTCGTCCTGGTGATGAGCGGTGATTATGGCGTCGGCAGAGGCTGCCTGCCGCACTTTGTGTAAAAACTGGTAGCGTGCGCGACGGGCCTGATCTTCGCTAGCCTCCGGGCCAAGCTCAGCTCGGTGGTAGACAAAAGGCAGGCCATAGAACTGCGCCGCGCTAGCAACAAACCTTCTATCGTCAGATGAATCCTGACGGATTCCGTGGTCAAAGTGAGCGATAGTTAATTGTACGCCTGGTTGCTCGTGCAACAGGTTTAACAAGACCATAGAATCAACGCCACCGCTTACGGCTAGTATGTAGCGCCCGGGCTGGACTGTAACATCTGCAAGATTCATCTATACTTAAGTGTATATGAAAGCCTTTACGTTTGTTACTAGCAATCAGCTCAAGCTGGCCGCCGCAGAGGCAGCTTGCAAGCCGTACAGTATCAGCTTTGATCACAGCTCAGTCGACTTTATTGAGATTCAGCAATACGACGGTGAGGTGATAGCCCGTGATAAAGCCGAACAAGCTTACAAATTGATCGGTCAGCCCGTCGTAATCACAGACGATAGCTGGCTAATACCAGGGCTAGGTGGCTTCCCCGGACCATACATGCGCCAGATTAACCACTGGCTGACTACCGATAACCTCCTGGACCTAACCCGTAAACTGACTGATCGGACCATCATCCTCAGACAAGTAATCGTCTATCAGGACAGTGGCGGACAACAGGTTTTCAGCTCCGACATCCCTGGCGTACTACTTGACGAAGCTCGCGGCGACTGCCCGATCATGCACTTCAAACTAATATCATTTGATGATGGCCAGAACTCAGCTGCAGAGATAGTCGAACAGGGGAAACCAGTCATAGAGCATCTACCTAACGGCTGGCACAAATTATGCCAATGGCTCACTACAAACAATACTTAACACGTTAAGTATTGTCGCGCAGGGAAGTCAAGTCACCGTGAAGCGGCTTGCTTCCGACGCCTATAATCTCCTCCAGAAAGCTTGAATCAGCCGGAATATCGTTTAGTAAGTAGATCGGCTTTCCCAGATAAAACGCCACCGTCATCTCCATTAGGACATTGCCCCCGATATAATCTGCCTGGCCATTTTTTTCATAGTTGCACACCAATACTAGATCTGAGACAGCGACTTCAGCGAAGTGGTCCTACATAAGCTTCGTCTTTTTGTGATAATCACTAGCGTCACCGTACCAAGTTTTATAGTGGCTAACCTCATAGTCGCCTGACTGCTGCATGACTTCGGCAATTTGTGGGATGATCACCCTAAAACCCAGAGCCTCCAGCTCGGATCGGACTTTTACCACCTGCCGATAGAAGTTGGCGCTTGAGCACAGTGTGATTGTCAGCATACCGACAGTATAAGCTATACTATGACGGTAAATTCAAACACAAATGATAACTGATATACTTCTCGTCCTTACCGGCATCGTTGTCGGCGTTATGAACGGCGTAGCCGGTGGTGGCATGCTGATCGGCTTTCCTATACTACTGGCTACCGGCATGCCGGCATTGGTTGCCAACGCCACAAGCAATATCATCGTTTTGCCGGGCCAGATTTCTTCAGCCTATGGCTACCGCAGTTACCTACGCCAGATCCCGCACGGCTACCTACTGCTTGCCATACCTTGCGTGATTGGTGCTGGCATAGGCGCAACTATTTTGCGAAATACGTCCCCTGCGCGTTTCGAGGAACTAGTTCCTGGACTAATCGTCTTTGCTGTCCTGCTATTCACTTTCCAGCCCTGCCTACACTTCACAATGCGTCGTCACATCAACGGTCCTAAAAAACACCGCGCCAGCCTGCGCCCAATTATCCCGATTGCGATTCTGATGCTGCCGTTAGCCGTATACGGTGGCTACTTTGGTGTCGGCTTTGGCTTCATCATGCTGGCCTTACTTGGCTTCTCCAAACTAAAGGAGCTACACCAGATGAACGCCTTAAAAAACTTGATGGCAGTTGCCATAGCCACTACTTCGCTGATATTTCTCAGTGGTGCCCATTTGATCGACTGGCGCCACGGTCTATTCATGGCGTTTGGCACTGGAGTGGGTGGCTACATCGGCTCAATTAGTGCTCAGCACTACTCGTCACATACTATACGTGTAGTTGTCATCGCGATTGGTGTAACTACCGCCACCTACCTAGTGTTCCGCAGCTACTAACAGCTAGCCAACAGAGATAAAACGTGCTATATTACAGGCTGTTTTATAGAAACAATCCAGCACGTGGCGGCGTAGCTCAGCTGGTTAGAGCACGAGACTCATAAGCTCGGGGTCACAAGTTCAAGTCTTGTCGCCGCTACCACAATACATTTGGTTTTTTATAGACAGATTAGGGGGTCAGCGAAAGGCCCCGTAGACCCATTACAAAGCGTGCTAGGTAGACAGTTAATTCCGTTATAGGGATGCCGTGGGATTGTCCATGGGTGCCGTGCTTACGCTCACGCATACCTTCATCTATCGCAGATTGGCGGATTGCAGCAGCTTGGGCTTTGGTATGAGCACTTTGTTTGAGTCGAACGATGAAGCAGACTCGCTCCTCGGGGTTAGCAGGCAGCCCTTGAAGCACGCATAACTCGTCGAAGTATGCCTCGAGGACAGTTTCGATCTGCTGTGCTTCCTCGCCGTCGGCGCGATCAGTCTGGATTAGATCCTGTAAGCGTTCCGCGATGAGTGCCATGGTTTCGACTAGCTCGGACGTAGCCGCAAGCTGTTCGGCTGTAGTGTCGACTGCTGGCTGTGAGATGAGCTCAACGATTACTGTTGGTAAGGATGCATGAAGTTCTTGTACCGGTGTCTTGTCGGTAGCAGCCTCAGCCATGTCAGAAGTTGATGATTCTATACTTAACATGTTAAGTATAGCTACCCCCGCCTCAGTTCGTCCTGAGCCTGCTTCGGTGTTAGGGTTTGGCTCCAGCTGCACCATATCCGTGGCCTCACTGCTGTCGAGCCCATATATTACAGATGTCTCGGCGATTGCTTCGTTAAGCATAGTGCTCAAATAGTCGCCTAATTGTTGATCTGGGTTGCTTGCTGTCGTCTCGAGAGTCTCAAATGCAACCGGCACATCAGATAAAATGTCAGTTACAGCTTCCGACACATTTGGCATGACCCGCTCAGGCTGTCCTGCTACCGATTGTGGGGATAATATCTGTCGTTGATGGGTGAGGGCTGGTATCGTGAACTCTGATTTTACAGTCGGTGCAACCGATGGTTTACCTTGGACTATTGGTGTATGCTCTGCTGCTTGTGTCTCACTGCTTTGCATTTCTGGGCCGCCGCCCATGTCGGGACCACCACCAGCTATTGCAGCCACTGGCTCGACCTCTTCAACTTTTTCTGTGGTCTCTACGACCGTCGACTCACTAATCTCTATGGCTTTCAACTCGACCAACACTGGTTCAGCTTCTAAGATTGGTTGGGCTGAAGCTTTTTCAATGGTAGTTGTCGGTAACTTTACCACTGTCAATGGTTGGGCTTTTGCGTGCTGCTCAACAACTTTTGAAGTCGATATTTGTTCGGCCGACTTCTTGGC
>JBDSWU010000034.1:0-3999 GCA_039926445.1 Saccharimonadales bacterium (SeqCode) | reverse complement strand
AGCCTTGTGACCCTAAATGTAATGCTGGTTCTAGAGGGGGTAGTCTGTTCCACTTTGATTCTTTCGAGCTTAATGCTGTCTGTATCAATATTTTCAAATAATTTAAGCCCGCTGCCGAGGATTATTGGCATAACGTCGATCTGCAGCTCGTCGCAGAGCCCAGAATTCAAGCATTGTTGAATAGTATCAGCGCCACCTATCACCTGCACGTTTTTGTCTCCGGCAGATAATTTTGCTTGGGCAATCGCACTATCTATTCCATCTGTTACAAACGTAAAACTAAGCCGGTCATTGCCCTTCGGATACTCAGCGGGCGGCGTGTGAGTCAGAACAAATATCGGAACCTGGAATTCATAGTCATCATTCGCCCACATCATCGGATCTGCCATCTGGTAAGTGTGTCGGCCCATGATAACAGCGCCAGTGCTCTCAATCATTGTCTTAAACGCAGGAGTCTCCAGTAGCAGATCAAAGTCAGGGCTGAGTGACTCCGCGCTGCCGTCACGATCATTTATAAAGCCGTCCAAAGACACAGTCATACCGGTGATTATTTTTCCCATAAATCAAGCATAGCAAAAAGCTCCCATTACGGGGAGCTTTTTGAGTCTAAACTAGGTTTAGGCAACAGAACTTAGTAGGCTTTTGTTGCGCCGTCGGTTACTGCTTTTTCGGCATTGTCCTTGGACATCATTGCACAAACGGTTGTTCCACACGTAGCGTGCTTGCCTTTGGCCATGAAGCCACCTTTAGCAGTTTGGTGAATAGCAGGAGCTGATAATTCAACGCCTTTTTCTTTACATTTAACGCAGTATCCTGTGACCATGTCTATCTCCTCATGAATTGATTGTTGTATTATACCGGCTTTTTGCAATGTTCCATACTTTTAAGCAAAAAATGTACATCATCACAAAAATTTCACGAACAACCAAGAGATCAAAATAGGCCTAATGCACAATAGCTAACAGGCACGAGCGAGCTTTTCAGGTTAAAAAAAGACCCATCTACACTTGATGAGTCCCTTTTGGTGCGGGTTAGGGGACTCTAACCCCTGGCCTCGTCCTTGGCAAGGACGCGCTCTAAACAACTGAGCTAAACCCGCTTGTGTGCGCATGTGTGCACTGGTACTCGAGAGATTGTAGCAAAAATGGGGTGGAAATCAAAGCGCGCAGTCTGGTTTGGCTGCGCGCTTTGGTTGATCTAGGCTATTTTAGTGCTTGTTGCTAGCAAAGTAGCTGACACAGGAGCCTTGATTTTTGAAGGTTGTGCCGTCTGACAGGCTAAGGCTGGCGTAGCCATTGTTTTTACAGCTGTCTTTGTCGGCTGTGACTGTTTGGCCGGTGACCAGGTTGCTCCAGTTGACAGTGTAGTTGGTGCTGGTTGGACCATAGTTATAGTTGTTGAATATTAAGCTGCTTAGGTCTACTGAGCCCGTGGCTACAGATGAGCCGCCAGCGACGCCGTTGATGGTGAAGTCAAAGGTTGTTGTGGCTGGGTTGTAGCTAAAGCCTACCGTATTCCAGCTGTTGGTGTTGTACGGGATTGATGCCAAGTTGGTCCAGCCGCCGACTTCGTCGTTGAAGACGCGCCAGCCAGTGTAGCCACCGTCGCCAGCAGTCGTGAACTCGACGATTGGATAGGCGCTGATATCACCATTGGCGTCGTTGCCGACTCCCCATAGTCCAGCCCGAACGCTAGTACCAATCCAATCACTGTTGACGTACAGATCGGCTTTGGCGGTAACTGCCCCGTTGACAGCCTGTTTGAGGCCTTCTGTGTAGTAGAAGCTACCACTGGTACTGCGGTTAGCGCCGTCGACGTTCATCTGCAAAACATTGTCGCGCCCACCAAAGCTGGTTGAGCTGTAGCCGCCTGATGGCGCTGTTCGGTCGGTTGTCATGCCTGCGACAACTGACGGAGTAAACGCGGTTGTTGTTGACTGTGTGGCCGATGACGATGATGGAGCCGCGTGAGCCACGCCGAACTGGGTTACAGCAGCTACTCCGCCGCCAGTTACAGCCATGGTTAGGGCTGTGACGACCACAGCCGTGCGTGATTTGATATTTTGGACTCCGTGAGCCAATGAATAATTAGTTAGTTGCATATGCTTCCTCCACTTATGTCCTCTCAGCATACACCACCCCCAAGCTGGGTAGACCATTTGTCGGGGGCAAGGCGGGGGTTGACAAGTTTTAGGCACAAAAAAATCTAGCTTGCGCTAGATTTCTTTGTGGTGGCCCCTCCCAGACTCGAACTGGGGACACACGGAGCTTCAATCCGATGCTCTACCAACTGAGCTAAAGAGCCACGACACATTGGTACCTGATCATTTTACAGATTAGAGCCGGATTAGGCAACCTGAGTTTAGTGCTCTTTGGCCATAAATTCTTTGACGCTACTGACAGTGTCAAGGAATTGAGCTGGGAAGATGATGGTGCTATTTTTTTCGACTGCGATGTCGTTGAGGACCTGGAGGTTACGCAACTGCAAAGCAATCGGGTGGGCGGCGATGATATCAGCGGCTTCACCGAGTTTTTGGGCTGACAGTGCTTCACCCTCGGCGGCGATGATCTTGGCGCGCTTCTCACGCTCGGCTTCGGCTTGCTTGCTCATGGCCCGCTGCATGCTATCTGGCAACTGAATGTCTTTGAGCTCAACCGTACTGACATCTACGCCCCACCTGGCGGTAGCTACCTCTAAGATGTTCTTGATTTTCTCATTTATCACCGAGGTTTCACTGAGCACCTCGTCAAGCGCACTTTGGCCAACAATGTTACGAACGGTAGTCTGTGCGATCTGGTAGATGGCGGATACGATGTTCTCGATCTCAACAATCGATTTGATTGGATCATTTACCTGGTAGTAGGCTACGGCTGATACGCTTATTGAGACATTGTCTTTAGTTATGATTTGTTGTGATTCTACTGGGAGAGTGATGATCCTGAGTGATACTTTGCGCATCTGGTCGACGATTGGGATGATCACCCGGAAGCCCGGCTCTTTGACCGCTGCGCGGACGCGACCTAGGCGGAAGACGACACCACGCTCGTACTGGTTGACGATGCGTGCGCCGGTGATGATGATAATGAAAAGCACAATTAGTAGAAAGACTGCGAAACCGCCCATGGTGAGGACCTCCTGAAGTTATAAGATTATTGTAGTCCTGTTGTCGCCAAAATAAAACACTCATCGCCTGGATGAGTGTTATATGTGGTGGATATACAGGGATTCAAACCCTGGACCTCTGCCATGCCATGGCAGCGCTCTAATCAGCTGAGCTATATCCCCTTAGCCGATAAATTCTACCAAATAACCGGAGTTAATGATAGGCCTAGATGATGCGTTTGCGACGGACGAACACGATAATGCCGACTATCAACGTGATGTTGACACCAATCAGCGCCTCAAATACCCATGGCTGGTGCTGGAATGGCAGCTCGACGTTCATGCCGTACATGCCAAAAAAGACGTTCGGTAGAGCCACCAGAATCGTCGCCAACGTCAGCAAGGTAATCGTACGGTTTAGATTGTTACTACTGATGGCCGAGTAAGATTCACGGATGTTACTGATCGAGCGCAGGTTGGAGCGAATACCCTCGATTGACTGCTCGTTGTTGAGTAGTAGGTCCTCGATGATGTCTTGGTCCTCCTCTAACCGTAGCTGGCGTCCGACGAGCAAGCGACGGAGGGCAGCATTGGTCGGTTGCAGAGAAGTTAGGAATTCGTTGAGCTCGTCCTCAATAGTCACAAATGACAATAAGTCCTGGTTGGTTATGCCGGTGCCGCGCAGCCGAGCGCGGATAGTCTTGATCTGACGGCTGGTCTGGCTGATGAACATGTCGTACTGGTCGCTGACATGGGACAGAATGAGCAATGTCAGTTTGGCGCGTTGAGTTGTAACAAGCTGGCCGCGGCGACGTAGTAGCCCGTCTAGCGCCGGCAACGGGGTCGGGCTCATAGTCAACACATAGTCAGGGGCTAGAACTATCATAAGCGGTGCAG
>JBDSWU010000033.1:0-8009 GCA_039926445.1 Saccharimonadales bacterium (SeqCode) | reverse complement strand
TGTTTGCTGAGTTGGGCTTGTTCGGCGATCGCAGCGGCGGTGATGGGGAAGTCACCAGTTATGATAGAGACGCTGATGTGAGCACGGTTGGCGGCCCGCATGGCGGCCGGTACGGCCGATCGCAAGGGGTCAACCATGCTGGCCATACCCAGGAAGACAAATTTTTGCTCGACATTCTCCATTTTGAAGGGTGGCTTCATGGAGCTGGGAAGGACGCGGTAGCCGAAAGCTAGGTTACGCTTGGCAGCACCAGCCTGCTGTTGGTTATAAGCGTCATAATACTTGCGATCGGCGGCGGTGAGCTTGCGGACGTGTCCGTGGTCCCAGATGTCTGTACTGGCGGCCAGTAGACTCTCGGGCGCGCCTTTTACATAGACAACAGTCTCGTCGCCGCGGCGGCGGACTGAGCTTAGCAACTTGCGAGCTGAGTCGAACTGAAACTCACGTAGCTCGGGCTGGTCGCTCTCCCAGGAGGCGATGTCGAGGCCAGCTTTGTTTGCCAGAGTTATCAGCGCACCCTCTGTCGGATCACCGACGACGTACCAGTCTGAGTGTTCAGTGTCTGCTGGGTTGACGTGGGCGTTGCTAGCTAGCGCCGCGCAGGCAAAAAATAGATCTAATTCACGGAGTTTGGAGCTAGTTAATGGCTTGCCGTTTTCGCTCGTGATGTCACCACTCGGCTGGTAGCCAGTGCCAGTGACGTTGTAATGACTGCGGCCAATCAGTAATTGCTGGACGGTCATCTCGTTCTTGGTCAAGGTGCCTGTCTTGTCGGTAAGGATTATGTTGGTCGCGCCTAGGGTCTCGACGGCTGATAGTTTTTTGACCAGCGCTCTGCGGCGCGAAAGTCGACCGGCTGTCAGCGCGAGTGTGATGTTGACCTCTGCTACCAAGGCGGTCGGGATCATTGCCGCGCTAATGCCAACACCGAACAGGATAGCCGCCTGAAGACCCAGGTCAGCCCGAACAGCGATGATGACTAGCAGACCAGCCAGCACCAAGGTGGCTTGTAGGAGGCGCTGCGCCAAGTGATCCATCTCTAGTTGCAGCGGTGACAGCTCGCTGCGTGTCGCCTGGCTGAGGCTGGCGATCCGGCCGAGTTCGGTTTGCATGCCTGTTGCCACTACGACTCCGTGGGCCGAGCCGGTTGCGACTGTCGTACCCATAAACACTAAATTATGTCGGTTACCAAGAACAACATCGGCGCCGATAGCGTGGACAAACTTGCGGCTGGGGTTACTCTCGCCGGTCAAAGCGAAGTCGTTGCTGCTGAGCTCCTGCTCGTCTAGCACGCGCAGATCTGCCGGCGCACTGTCGCCCTCGGCTAGGTAGACGACATCACCAAGCACAAGTTCTGTAGAGTTAATTTCTGACATCTGGCCGTCACGGATGACTTTAGCCTGGGGTACGAGTAAGCGCTCCAAGCTTTTCATAAGCGTTTCGGCCTTGTGCTCCTGGATAAAGCCAACCACGGCGTTCATGACGGCAATCAGTACCAGTATAGTGGCGGTTTTGGTGTCGTGAAGATAGACTGACAGTCCAGCGCTAACCAACAACATAATGACTAGTAGGTTTTTGAATTGACGGACAAATGTTGTCAACGCAGACTCGTGCTTGGTGCGCATCAACAGATTGGGCCCGAGGCTATTTAGCCGTTTATTAGCTTCAACAGGCGTCAATCCGGAAGCGCGTGAATCGAGCTGCTCCAGCACTTCACTAGCAGACAAGCGGTAATAATTAAGCCGTTTGGGCATGTTCATACATAAGCATTATACCGGTCAGCAGGATTAATGGACCCCCCAAAGGCTTTGCTATAGTAGTTTTATGAAAACTAAGCAGCAGTTACGTAGCCACCTGAAAGTTGAAAGGGCAGCAATGCCACTATCAGAAGTGGTAGAAAAGAGCGCCCGTATAACGGTCGGCGTACAGGCAATTCTGGATAAACTCAACTTCTACAGCCTTCATTGCTACGAGCCAATCGTAAAACTGCATGAAGTTGATGTCTCCGAGATACTCGATACGCCAGACGTGGCAATCTACACTTCCCGTAAGCAGGAAGGGGAATGGCAAGTCGTATCGGTTATCGATGACCGCGCCAAGCCTGATATCCGGCTAGATGTCATCATCGTGCCTATGCTCGGCTTCGACGACCATTTGCATCGCTTGGGATACGGAGGGGGTTACTACGACCGACTGCTGGCAAATCATCCTAATGCTCTCAGGATCGGAGTTTGCTATGAGTCTGGTCACATCGACAGACTGCCGGCTGAGCTACACGATATGCCGTTGGCAATCATCGTGACTGAAGACCGAGTCCTAATCGCAGCCTCCAACTAGACTTGCAAAATATGCGAACTATGTTAATAATATGTATAAAGGATTGCCTGTGACCGCCCAGCCTGAACAACTGCCAATAGCCGACTATGAGCCGTCGCCACGAGAACGTGTCGAAGGCTTACGGTTTGTTATGCCCAATGACTTGCTGGCTTATCTAATGGGCGAGACAGGCGTCGAGCAGCCCGCATCTCGGGGCCTGGCTGCGGCAGTAGAGCTTATAACTCAGCACGAGGCTATTGAAGATGACGAAGAGGATGAACAGGACGAGGTCGCTGAGCCTGCACCATCGTACAAAACTACCGAAGTCGATGACCTGGATGAGGTCGGCTCAGTGATTGACATAACCCGTTACTATTTGCAGCAGTGTGGACGTGTAGCCTTGCTGACAGCTGGTCAGGAGGTTGCGGTGTCCAAAGCTGCTGAGGCGGGAGCTATGGCTGGTGGCCTCCTCGATGAACCAGACAGTTTTCAGAAAGCATTATCGCAATACCGAGAAGACGGTGATGAACAAGCATTCGCAGTTGAGCTGAGAGAGTTGGAGCTGATTGGCGAAAAGGCTCGCGAACACCTATACGCAGCAAATCTTCGTTTGGTAGTGTCGATTGCCAAGCGTTTTCAGGGCAATAACCTGGACCTTATAGACCTGATCCAAGACGGAAATATCGGCTTAGACAGAGCTGTCGGAAAGTTTGACTATTCTCTGGGCTGGAAGTTCAGCACCTATGCCAGTTGGTGGATTCGTCAGCAAATTCAGCGCAGTATTGCCGACACCTCCAGGACTGTCCGGATTCCGGTGCACGTGCATGAAAAACTCATCAAGGTGGCGGCTACCGAAAAACGGCTGTCTCAGACTCTTCAGCGCGACGCGACACCGGGGGAGATAGCAGTTGCGTTAGACATGCACCCCGACAAAGTTAAAGACTATTTGCGGGTATCGAAACCGATAATGTCGCTCAACAAAAAAATAGGCGAAGGTGACGCTGAGCTGGAGGATATAGTTGACGATGCAGTTATGAATACGGCCGAGGACGAGGCGTTCGAGGCGGAGCGCAATCAGCTACTAGGACTAGCGCTTAGGTCGCTTGAACCCAGGCTACGCACGATAATAGAGCTGCGTTATGGCATAGGCGTGGATAAACCTATGACTCTCGATGAGATTGGCAAGACCATTGGCCGGACTCGTGAACGCGTGAGACAACTGGAGCGAGTGGCTATCTCAAAACTGCGGGCCAGCCGTGAGGTCGCGAGACTACAAGACTATTCAGGCTGGACCCCAGGCTCAAACACTTAAGTTGTAAGTCACGATAGCATATACTAGGGGTATGACAGAGGCGGCCAAGATGAAGTCCAGTAAAAAACTCGTTGTTATCGACGGTAAGTCGGTGTTTTATCGTGGTTACTATGCCATGCCCAATCTGACGACCAAAGATGGCACGCCGACCGGTGGAGTTTACGGTTTTGCGATGATGGCGCTGGAGGTGATTCGCCGGCTGAAGCCGGACTACGTTGCGGTAGCTTGGGACAAGCCCAAGACAAATATCCGCCGCCGGCTGGAACTGTACCCGGAGTACAAAGCCGGGCGCAAGCCGACGCCGCCGGACTTCAAGGCTCAGATCCCAGTGCTACATGAACTACTTGATGCATTTGGTTGGCCACTGTACGAGCTAGATGATTATGAGGCCGACGACATTATGGGTGCTCTGGCGGTGCAGGCCAGTAGCCAAGGTATCGAAACTTTGCTTGTGACCTCTGATATGGACATGTTGCAACTGGTCAATGATCAGGTCCATGTGTTCGCGCTCAAGACTGGTCTGTCCAACATACAATTGTATTCACCTCAAACTTTCACGGCCAAGTACGGCATTCGCGTCGACCAATTTTTGGACCTTAAATCACTTATGGGCGACTCCTCGGACAATATTCCGGGTGTTCCTGGTATTGGTGAAAAGGGCGCATTGGAGCTGTTGAAACAGTACGAGACGCTCGACAATGTTTATGAAAATATTGACCTAATCAAAGAAACCATGCGCAAGAAGCTGGTTGCCGGCAAGGAGATGGCTTATTTGTCCAAAGAGCTGGCTCGGATCTGGACCGACGCTCCCTTACCACTTAACCTAGAAGAGGTCGACGGCAGTAAGTGCCAACCCGAGGTGCTACTAAACTTGTTGCAAAAGCTGGAGTTCAAGTCCTTGGCGAGGCAACTGCCGGAGATAATGCAGGTCAAAATTGGTGATAACAACTCGCAGTTGAGTTCCAGTTTGGTAGTCGGCAAGAACACGGTTATCGACAATCCTGAAAAGCTCAAAAGCTTCAGTCTACCGGCCGCCGAGAGGCTGTTCATATATGCACGTTCGGCGGGCAAGCATGGTCGTAAGCCCGAGGTGCTCATCCTGAGCAGTGATGGACTGCAAACTTACACCGTCGATTTGCGTAAACTTTCCCCGGAAGCTGTCATCAAGCATTTTGCAGATGGATCACCGTTGGTCGGTTATGACATAAAAACTTCTCTAAAAGTATTGTTGGAACTCGGCATGGACTACCTGCCACCGGTGGGGCACGATGTGCTGATCGGTTCATTTATACTAAATGCTCTCAGGCGCGAGCAGACGCTGACCGAGCTAGCCCAGGCCGATCTAGGCTATGACGGCTCACCATTTGAGGATCTCGATACTGATGAGGTTATAGTCCGCGCTCCAGAGATCATTGCTGTCATCCGGGCGCTGCATGAGCAACAAACTGCTGCCATGGCAGAAGTCCCCAAGCTGGTCAGTTTGGCTGCCGATGTAGAATGGCCGGTTATACCGGTGTTGGCTCGCATGGAACACAAGGGTATCGAGCTCGATACGGCTTATCTCAATAAGTTCGCTGACGAGATCGATGACCTGATATCGGACTACGAGCAGCAAATCTACGGTCACGCCGACCAAGAGTTCAACATAGCTTCACCTAGTCAGCTAGCCGAGGTACTATTTACCAAGCTGGCCCTGCCAAGTAAGGGTATCAAAAAGGGCAAAACCGGTTTTAGCACAGCCGCTAGCGAGCTGGACAAGTTACGTGGCCAGCACCCGATAATCGACCTGATCACGCAGTTCCGAGAGGTCAGCAAGCTTAAAAGCACCTACGTTGACACATTGCCTCTGCAAGTTGACGAAAATTCACGGCTGCATACTACCTTTGCGCTGACTGTCGCCCAGACTGGCCGTCTGTCCAGCAACGACCCCAACCTCCAGAATATTCCGACTCGCACCGATCTCGGTCGACGTGTCCGGACCGCCTTCGTGGCTGGTCAGGGTAATAAGCTTGTCAGTGCTGATTATTCGCAGTTCGAGCTGCGTCTGGCTGCAGTTCTCGCCGATGACACCGAGCTGATTGACATGTTTAACCGTGGTGCCGATATACATGCAACAACTGCCGCTTTGGTCTATGAGCGCGACCCAGAGGATGTCACCAAACAGATGCGCCGGGCGGCCAAAGTCATCAACTTTGGCATCTTGTACGGCATGAGCCCGCACGGCCTGAGCGTAGCGGCCGGTATGACTTTCGAGCAAGCCGCTGGATTCATTAAGCGCTACAAAGAACTGCGCCAGCCATTGTTTGATTATATGGACAACATCGTTGTTGTTGCCCGCGAAGCTGGCTACGTCGAGACACTGTTCGGACGTCGCCGACCGATGCCTGACATCACATCTAGTAACTTTATGGTCCGCCAAGCGGCTGAGCGACAAGCTATCAATATGCCAATTCAAGGTACCGAAGCCGATCTGATGAAGTTAGCAATGGTGGAAGTCGACAAGCAATTTGCCCAGTTTTTCCCTGATGCTTACCAGTTGCTCCAGATCCACGACTCCATCCTAGTCGAGTGTTCGGCCCACGCCGCCGACGAAGTTGCCGAACTGCTCAAAACGACCATGCAAGATATTTATAAGCTCCCTGTGCGCCTCGACGTCGACGTCACCATCGGCGACAACTGGGGTGAACTATAATTGCGGGGTGTCGCTGTGGCGTCGGCGGCGGGCGCGCTCGCCGGTGACTATACGGCGGCCACGGGCGCGTAGTAACCGGATTGCCAGATAGATGACCCACAGGGCTAATGCGATATCGGCTAGGCTGGTTAATAAGCTGAGTAGGTCGGGGAAGTGTTTGGCGTTGTGGTAACTGATAACGAAAACCATGAACTCGGCTGCGACCAGCCCCAGGCACAGATTGCGGCTGCGGCGTTGCTGAGCTTGGTAGCCCAGCATCCAGAGTAGGCCGAACCAGATAACAATCAGCATGAAGTAGCCAGTTGAAGAGAAGGCGGTAGTCAGACAACTACCACCCTCGGTGGTGCACGACTTGACGACTGATGTTACCTGAGTACCGACATTTAGCAAACTGATAACCACGAATTGGACAAGGGTGGCGACGCCGGTTTCATAAGTGAGTTTCATGCTAATAGTATAACCTATGAGTACGATTAAATCATTGCAAAAAGACTATAATAATGGTAGTATATGTATTGTAAACGGATTGGAAACCCCATATGATACGTTACCTCATCGGTTTTATTGTGACTGTTGGCCTGATTATCTTACTGATAATCATGCTGTTTGGTGGTCGTGGCGAACCATCCAAAAAGGTTGCAACTAGTGGAAAGGCACTAGATGCTTACTCCACCACAGATGCATCCGTGCGTCTGACTATCGACGGCCCGATTAATGCTGCCCAGGACCATCGTCAGGTCCAGATAACCGTAGATCGCTACAACGCTGAAGTCTCGCAGTTCACCGGCTACGACAAGCAGGTTGTTCAGACCGATAGCTTCACTAACAGCGAGGCAGGTTACTCGGCTTTCTTGCACAGTCTATCGCTGCTTGGCTTCAATGAGGGCGCCAGTCCCGGTAGCGACAAGCAGAGCGAAGCTGGACACTGCGCCACCGGTCGTCGCTACATATTGGAGCTTATCAATAACAACAAAAACGTAGTGCGCTACTGGGCAACCAGCTGTGGTGGTCCGCACACCTACCAGGGTAATCTCCAAACCACGCTTTACTTGTTCCAGCACCAGATTCCAAACTATGACAGCCTGGTCAACTCCTCGAGCCTTTAGCCCACAGTAAGCTATACTGAAACAATGATACGTGCGATTATTTTTGACTGTTTTGGTGTGCTGACCACCGACGCCTGGCTGCCGTTCAAGAATCAGCATTTTGGCCACGATCCTGAACTACTTTCTCAAGCGACAGACCTCAACAAACAAGCTGACGGTGGTCTGATAAGTACAGCAGAGTTTATTCGCAATATTGCAGAGTTAGCACAGATGCCGGAGCAGCGCGTGCTTCACATCGTCACAAACAATGTTGCCAACGGCGAGCTCTTTGAACTGGTCACAGAGCTAAAGTCCGATTACAAGATTGGCTTGCTAAGCAATGCCTCTATGAATTATCTATCTGATTTGTTCACAGACGAGCAAATTGCGTTGTTCGAGGTCACGGCGCTGTCGTATCAGACGAATTTTGTAAAGCCGATGGCCGAAGCTTATCTGGACATCGCTGAACGCCTCGATGTTGTCCCCAGTGAATGCGTGCTTATAGATGATCAGGAGCGGTTTGTGACTGGTGCTCGGGAGGCTGGCATGCAGGCTATTTGGTATCACGATAACGACCAGCTTCAGGCCGAACTGTCGACGTTGC
>JBDSWU010000032.1:0-4781 GCA_039926445.1 Saccharimonadales bacterium (SeqCode) | reverse complement strand
CCCCGTTAACTACGTTACTATTGGCATGAATAAGACTATGCTTATTGTTGGCCTAGGCAACATCGGTGCGGAGTATGATGGCACGCGTCACAATATTGGTTTTGACTGTGTTGATGCGTTCGCCAAGACCAATTCACTTGATGCCTGGATTCTCAAAAAAGACCTCAAATGCCGCCTAACCACCGGTCGCATTGGTGAAGTCCGAGTCTACGCTATCAAGCCAACGACCTTCATGAACCTCAGCGGCGAAGCCATCCAGGCAGTGGCCAGCTTTTATCGAATACCTGTGGAGAATACTGTTGTCGTCCACGACGAACTCGATATCGACTTCGGTCAGTTGCGGTTGCGAGTCGGTGGCAGCGCCGCTGGTCACAACGGCATCAAATCGGTGTCACAGCACATCGGTGAAGACTACGCTCGCATCCGCATCGGTATTGGGCCAAAACACCCAGCGCGCATCGCCAGTGAAAAATTCGTCCTACAAGCCTTCTCAGCCGAGGAACAGGCACAGATAGCCAATATGACCCAGGAGGTCAACGCAGTGCTGTCAGAGTTCGTCTATGGCGGTCAGCTGCCCAATGAGACCCGATCTTTCCTCGTCTAGCAGTTTAACTACCGGTATCAAGCATTTTCTGCAGAGCCTCATCAGGGCAAAGATTCTCAACCTGTAAATAGAATCGGTGCAGAATGTGTGCTTGTTGCAGACGGTAAAGACGACCCTCCTCACCGACATGATCCATATTTTCCGAAGGCATACTATTAAGCTCACCTACTTTTTTTGCTATACGCAGGAAGATCACCGCCGTATCTAGCGCTTCGTCGACAGGTAACAGTTCGGGTAAATCATAAATAAGCTGTTCGTCAGCTGTAAAAATAATATTGTTTCCGGTTCTGTCCATATGTCAAGTATACACCCGAGTCACTAAAAAGGACCGATGAGAGGGGGTGGGCACCGCTCATCGATCCATTTTAGTGGACAAACACTTAACGAGAAGCGCTTGTCCGAACCCTTCAACCCACCCCAGCGAAGCATCATTGTCTAAAATAAATGACATGTGCCGGTTGCTCCCTAGAGAACACCCACCATTTAGGCTCACTTTGAATTGGGGACCTCTGACCTGCGCTCATAGAGCACACGAGAGGGATCTGTTAAAGGGGTTAGTATGCTTTAGAGCGCCGTTCGCTCTGGGCGAATAGCTAAAGAATAAAGTGGAGGGTAACAACTTGTAGGCAATAGCACGCTCTAAGGCAATCTAACAAAATGTTAGAATTTGGGTATAAAAGGTGCAAGAATCGCAAGTAAATGTTATTACTGGATTCACAACTTGCAATTCTAGCAAAAGATTGCGCATATGTCAATACTAAAAAACATTTCTCTCCCTGTGACAAGAGGCTCATGCTTAATTGTTAAATTTAGCTTAACTTTCGTGCGCTCGCGCGGGGTAGGCCGTACAATCGGCACATGGATACCTACACCGTAAAACCAGACGATGACTTATACCCAAAAAGATTGCGTAAACTGGCTAAACCACCGGCGCTGTTGTATTGCCGCGGTGGTCCTGTTGGGCAATTGGTTGCTGGATCAACGGCAGCCATAGTCGGCAGTCGCAAAGTTAGCAGCTACGGCCGCCAGGTCACCTACGATATAGCTCGCGGGCTAGCGGACCAGGGTTTTACGATAGTCAGCGGCCTGGCAACCGGGGTCGATACTGAAGCCCACGAGGCCGCACTAGTTGCCGGAGCGCCGACCATCGCCGTACTTCCGCGGGCCATAGACCACATCTACCCGGCGTCCAACATGCTACTCGCCAAGCGAATTTGTGACACCGGCGGGGCAATCATCAGCGAATATCCGACCGGGACGCGGGCCTACAGGTCGAACTTCGTCGCCCGCAACCGTATAGTCTCCGGTCTGGCCGACGTGCTGATCATAACCGAGGCCGGAGAAAACAGCGGCACCATGCACACCGTCAACTTCGCCGCCGCCCAAGAACGCTTAATCTTCGTAGTGCCAGGCCCGTTGTATAGCCCGCACTGCCAGGGATCCAACAATCTACTAAAGCGACCTGGCGTTATGATCTGCACCAGCGCCCTGGACATTATCAAGGCACTCGGAAAACACCAGCGCAAAACGCGCATCCACCAGGTGGTCAGTGCCGACCCACAGGAGCAGATCCTGCTGGATCTGCTCCGCGCCGGCGTCTAGTCCAGTTACGATTTATGCAACCAAAGCTGCTTACCGGTATCTGACTTTAACATTGCCCTAGCAACCCTAGAGATCGACGGCAAAATCCGATCGATTGGACCTAGTGAATGGGGCATCATGTAGCCGCCATGGATTACTCTGCACTCCGTTCGCTGGGCCTCAGATCCTCCGAAATCCGCTGCTACGCGCTGCTCTACGACAGTGGGCCAATTCTTGCGTCTTCACTAGCCACACAACTGGGCATTCTCCGACCCAATGCCTACTTACTTTTGCGCAGACTAGAGGCGCAGCAATTCGTGCACCGCACAAAGTGTAGTTTAGGCCCGACTTTGTATACCGCTCAGCCGATAGCCACGGCCATGGCACAACTACATGCTCAGCAGCGACAAAGCGTAAACTCACTAATAGCAAACCAAGAAATCTCCAACCGTGACATTAGATAGACCACCCTTTCTCATTTGTATCAAAAAAATTATAATCGCCAAGTTTAACTCCTTCGAGAAATGGCAATTATACAAAATTATATACAAATGAGAAACGGTGACCGCACAGCTATCAACCAACAAACCCGAAATATACAATGCGCGATAAGTGAGCAGGAAGAGGATCCGTAGACAGGCGTGATAAACTAAACGTAGATGAAGCTTATGATTTTCCTCGGCATCACAATCGGCGGCGGCATAGGCAGCTGGCTCGGAGCAATCCCGGCGCACGGCAACTATTTTAGTGCCAGTAGTATATTTCTAAGTGGCATCGGATCTCTCGCAGGCATCTGGGTCGGCTACAAAATCGCCCAGAACTACCTAGGTTAGCACTAGGAGGGCGTGAAATCTGGCGTTTAAGCACGTCGGACACAACTATTCGTTTGCATTATAAGAACAAATGCGGTTACATGTAGGACGACATGCCCAAAAACCTTGTGATTGTAGAGAGCCCGGCCAAAGCCAAGACCATCGAGAAATTCCTCGGTAAGGATTTCGTGGTGAAGTCGAGTTTCGGCCATATCCGCGATCTGCCGAAGAAGGGGCTAAACATTGACATCGACAAAAACTTTGAGCCACACTACGAAGTCAGCGCTGACAAGAAAAAAGTTGTGGCTGAGCTGCGCAGACTCGCCAAAGACAGTGAAGTTTGGCTGGCCTCCGATGAGGACCGCGAAGGCGAGGCGATTGCATGGCATCTGGCGCACGCCCTCAAACTCGATCCTGCCAAAACCAAACGCATCGTTTTTCACGAAATCACCAAAACGGCTATCGAAGCTGCGATTAAGGCTCCTAGGACTGTAAACCTTGAGTTGGTAGACGCCCAGCAGGCCAGGCGCGTGCTTGACCGTCTTGTCGGTTACGAACTCAGCCCCGTTCTCTGGAAAAAGGTTCGTACCGGCCTAAGCGCCGGGCGCGTTCAATCAGTCGCTGTCCGGCTTATAGTTGAGCGAGAGCGAGAAATTTGTGATTTTGCCGCCAGTATCAGTTACAAAGTTACCGCCGTTTTTACAGTAAATGGCTCCGAGCTACCGGCCGAACTAAGCACCAAATTCAAAACCGCCGCCGAAGCCGCAACTTGGCTAGATGCCGTCAAGGCAGCTTCGTATGAGATCAGCGATATCGCCACCAAGCCGGGCATCCGTAGTCCCGGCGCGCCGTTCACTACCAGCACATTACAGCAGGAAGCTAGCCGTCGACTAGGCTTCTCCGTCCGCCAGACAATGACACTGGCTCAACGCCTATACGAAACTGGCGCCATCACCTACATGAGGACCGACAGCACAATCCTGTCCGGCCTGGCCCTAAGCGCAACCGAGACTTACATTGCGTCGAACTTCGGGCACGAGTATCACAAGCAGCGCCAGTTCAAAACCAAAAGCAGCAGCGCCCAGGAAGCTCACGAGGCAATCCGTCCAACCGAGTTCAGAGTTTTAGAAGCTGGAGCTGACGACGCTCAAATCAAGCTGTACAAGCTTATATGGCAGCGCACCGTCGCTAGCCAGATGGCTGAAGCAAAGCTGGAGCGTACCGAAGTTACCATCGACATTTCAGGACAAAAGCAAGTCTTCATGGCCAAAGGCGAAGTACTAAAATTTGATGGTTTCATGCGTGTTTACGGAGGCGGCAAGGACGACACCATACTTCCGGCTGTCGCCATTGGTGACAAACCAATTCGACAAACCATCGACGCTACTGAAACGTTTAGCCGTTCGGCTGCGCGCTACACAGAGGCCGCTTTGGTCAAAAAACTCGAAGAACTCGGCATCGGTCGACCTAGCACCTACGCCCCAACCATCACCACCGTCCAAACACGAGGCTACGTCGAGAAAACCGACCTCGAAGCCCAAGAACGCGACGTTACAGTCGTCAGCCTTATCGGGCAAACTGTATCACAACTAACCACCAAAACAGCCTTTGGTGCCGATCGCAATAAGCTTGTACCGACACCGATCGCCGAGGTTGTGACTGACTTCCTGGTCAAGCACTTCCCGAGCGTCATCGACTACGATTTCACAGCCAAAGTTGAGGCCGACTTTGACAACATCGCCGACGGCAGCCAACAGTGGCAAGCTATGATCAGCGCCTTTTAC
>JBDSWU010000031.1:0-1875 GCA_039926445.1 Saccharimonadales bacterium (SeqCode) | reverse complement strand
CGTCGACTTCGAAAAACTCTTTGTCAGCATTGAATCCTAACATGCCGGCGAAAATGTTGGTTGGAAAAGTCTTGCGCTTGGTGTTGAAGTCACGAACTACACCGTTGTAGAAACGTCGTGAAGCCTGGATCTTGTCCTCGGTGTCAGTCAGTTCAGCTGTCAGCTGTTGGAAGTTGTCAGATGCCTTCAGGTCAGGGTAGGCTTCAGCAACTGCGAATAGGCTCTTCATGGTAGTCTGGAAGTCGCCTTCGGCTTTGGCAGCCTCTACAGGAGTTTTGGCATTGATAGTCTGGGCTCGAGCAGCGGTAACTTTCTCAAAAACACCTGATTCATGGGTAGCGTAGCCCTTGACGGTGTTAATCAGGTTAGGGATCAGATCAGCACGGCGTTTGAGCTGAACCGTGATATCGCTCCAAGCTTCAGATGACTGCTGATTAAGCTTGACGAGGGTGTTGTACATGGCCGCACCGACGGCGACTAGTAGCACAAGGACAATAATGACAATGACGACAGTAGACATGTAGAACTCCTTATAGTTGTACTTACCAGTATACAACATCGGCCGACAGCTTCACAGTCGAGAGCACTGAATTGTGCGGTATGATAGAAGCAACCTATGTTACAACAACAGCAGCGACGAAGCCGCCGTCCACTTATCGTATTTGTCGTCCTGATACTGCTCGGTGGCTACGCTTATCACGCTCTGTATAGACCATTGCCGTCGCTTAACCCTCAGCAGTTAACGGCAACTCTCCGCGTTGGCAGCGGCACCAGTCGCCTTACCTGGCCGACTGTTGGACAATCGGCGGTTGCAGTCAGCAGTACGAACGTCCTGGAAACCCATGGCACCCAGTCGCCGGCCGCCATCGCCAGCGTCGCCAAAGTCATCACCGCACTGACTGTGCTACAAAAAATGCCACTGTCGGCTGGTGAAACAGGCCCAACATACACCATCACAACTGCCGACGCCCAGCGCTACCACGACTACGTTGATGGCGACGGATCAGTCGTACCGGTCAATGTGGGCGAGCAGCTTACTGAGCGTCAGATGCTCGAAGCTATCATGCTGCCATCGGCCAATAATCTGGCCGATACGCTTGCTGTCTGGGCTTATGGCTCGCTGCCTGCTTACCGCACAGCCGCGACCGCCTACCTAGGCTCGCTCGGTTTGCACGACACGACGGTTGGCAGTGACGCCAGCGGTTACTCGCCCGACACTATGAGCACGGCGCACGACTTAGCGCTGATCGGCAAAGCAGCGATCGAGCACCCGGTTCTGCGTTCGATAGTCGGTCAAGCCACGGCCGAAATACCAGTCGCCGGCACCGTCAACAACGTTAACTTCCTGCTCGGTACGAGCAACATCATAGGCATAAAGACTGGCAATACCGACCAGGCCGGTGGCGTCTTCCTGTCGGCTTCCACTACTGTCGTGGGCGGCCGAACCACCACTCTCATCACCGCCCTGATCGGCGCTCCAACCCTCTACCAGGCGATGAAGTATAGTCTACCGCTACTGACCAGCGCTCAGGCCAATTTCAACCAAACCACGCTGCTAGCCAAAAGCGCAGTTGTCGGAGAATACCGCCAACCATGGGGCGGTGTCTTATCTGTCGCTACTCAGTCACAACTCGATGCCACAACCTGGCGCGGATCAGGCACGATCAGCACGACAATTAAGCTCAGGCCGATTAGCGCCGACGCCGGCAAGGGCCAAATCGTCGGCACCGCCACCGGCCCGAGCAGCTCGCTGCGCGGCGACGGCGAACGAACCAACCTGATACTTCTCGACGCGCCAACCGCCCCATCCAAGCTGTGGCGCCTGCTCCACCCATTCTAAATCTTAAATATTGCTTAAACTTTTTGTTTGCTGCT
>JBDSWU010000030.1:0-2504 GCA_039926445.1 Saccharimonadales bacterium (SeqCode) | reverse complement strand
CGCTTGGCTAGCAGCGATAGTCTCGTCTAAAATGGCGCTGGCTGACAGAATATTGCCGCTTCGACTACTCATCTTAACGCCGCCAGCAAGCTTGATTCGCCCATGCGTCTTGTGGATGGTTCGCGACACCAGTTCCGGTTCGTACTGTTCAACACTCTTCATGACGACAGATAGATGGTCCTTCTGGGAGACGTCTGTGATGATAAAAGATGCGTCATAACGGTAATCCTGGTATTTGTGCTGGATTAGGCCTACGTCTTTGGCGGCATAAGTCGGCAGCCCTTCGCTGTTGATAAACACCTGAGTAAATAGACCGTGTGGTTCACCACGAAAGATGACGGCGCCGTCCGACTCTTCGTAAACCGGCCCGATGTGCTGACGGACTGTAGCCAGGCCCAGGTCGGCGACTTCACTCTCGGGGTAATACTTGTCGAACGGCGTCATCTGCAGACGCTGATACAGGGCATCGAATCCCTCGTAACTCCACTTACGGCAAATCCAATAAATCTGGGCGAATTCTGACTGATGGTCATTATCGGCATGCAGCTGGTAGACATGTTTGTTGAGCGCCGTGATCTCTGTCTTGGCTTGTTCGTCATGTTCGTAGGCAGCTGTGCCTGCAACATAACGTTCACTGAGCCACTCCAGGCGCTGCTCAACCGGCACGTCATTCAGTTTGTCGGGGTGTTCGCCGCCGAGCTCATTTAGGATTGCCCACATGGTGATACCGACGTGTCGACCAACGTCGCCACCGAAGTTAACTCGGTGGACTGTGGCACCCGCCAGCTCCAATAATCGGGCGACGACGTCACCAACCAGGCTAGTGTATAGGTGCCCGGCGTGCAGGACTTTGAACGGGTTGGGGTCGGAGTACTCGGCAACGACCACTTTTTGTGTCCAGCTAGTCGGTGTCACCGGCGTGGTCATGCGTAACAGTGCTTCATCAGTCAATTTCAAGTTCATGAAACCCGGACCGGCAATCGTGACCTCACTAACCCATTCGCCTAACGCCTCAGTCAGTTTGGGATGTAAGCTCTCGGCGATCACCCGAGGGTTTTGGCCAAGTTGTTTGCTAAGCTGCAGCGCTACATTGGTGGCGTAGTCGCCAAACTGCTCATCTGGACGTGTCAACTCAACACTGCATGACACCGCCAGCAACTGCGTTACGGCCAGCTCGATGGCGGCGACAATATCATGTCTCATGTTTTAGATCTCATACGGTACTAATATAACAGATTAGACGGCTTTGCGTAGCAGGCGGCTAGCCCGCCAGACCAGCAGGTACATGCCGCCAAGCAACAGCCAGAAGCTCAGCACTGTTTTGGACATAGCCGGGTAGCTAGCTGGATGCCCCAGACGATCGGACAAATCGAACAGCAGCCCTCCGGGGTTGATCAGGATATCCCAGCTGTTCCAACGCAAGTCGCGGCCAACGTATACCGCTACACTACAGACAAGCAGTGTAAAAGCCAACAATCCAACCACCGCCCGCGGTCTAAAGCGCTGCCGAAACTGTCTGTGCAACAGATACAGGCTGCTCAAACCCAGTGCGACTCCAGTGAATATAAAGGCGGTGAACATCGTGGCGTCATACAGTACATCGACCCGCGGAGCCTCCTGCAGATGTATAAAATCACTAATCATATAAAAGCTATTCGGCAGAAATACCAACCATAGCGCACTACAACCCAGCGCCTCCCAGCTCGACCACAACTTGCGTCCCAGAACTCGGGTCAGCCTCAAAGCGAAGACAAGCGGCAACCAAGCCAAAAACAAGTTCACCACCAGATACGAATAAGCCAGTTCGTGGTTTTGCAACGCCCCGTATGCATATAGCCCGAGACTAGCCAGCGACATGCCGGCCAATGTCAAAACATATTCTCCATAGGCACTGACCCGGATCTTCATAGCCTCATTATAGCTCAGATCGCTACTGGGCAGCGGCTGTCTGGTAGATACGGCTCAGCCGCTTTTTCTTGGTTTGTGCGTCACTAAATCGCATTCCTGTAATGGGGCCGCGGGACTTTTGGGGTTTTAGGAGTCTACACATAGCCCTTCTCCATTTGTATAGTATTTTGTATAATCGCTATTTATCACCCCTGAGGAAAATAGGCGATTATAATTATTTAGATACAAATGGGAATAGTACCGGTAAGTAGTTGTTAGGTGCAGCAAACAACTCAAAAGAAACAACCCAAAAGACAGCAAGCAAGAGGTAACAAGGTCGATGACCCACGACAAGCCGAGAAGCCTACACAAAACCCTAGCGGAGCCCTATTAGAGGAATGCGATTAAGACCAGCCTAAGACAAACACCTAGCCATCAAGAGATTTCTTAAAAGTCTCGATCAGATCGACAGGCGTAGGGTTGAGGCCGTTGAGTAAAGCCGTGTACAGGCTAACAAAATCGCCGAGAGCGATAGTCCACAGCAGCTGTTCCAGCAAGTCCCCTCCCTGAGCTTCAACAACATGCGGACTAGGGCGCATACCCGACAGCAAACGCTC
>JBDSWU010000029.1:0-2401 GCA_039926445.1 Saccharimonadales bacterium (SeqCode) | reverse complement strand
GGGCGGGTTGGGTCTATGTGGTACTCGGCGGCCAGGGCAAAAGTCTCTGGCAGGATATCAAAGGCTATAACGCCCAGGATGATGCCAGCTGTAAAGCCCAGTATGTAGTGCAGGCGGGTCTTATTTTTGATCGCTAAAAGCCCTCCAGCCATGGTGGACAGGAAGGTTGCTACAGCCAGGAGAGCAGGAGTCATATGTCTAAGATTAGCAAGTTAGTGTCATATTTGGAAAAAAATCAATAAAAAAAGATCCGAGAGGTAAACTCTCGGATCGCGGAAGCCTCACACTTCCTAGTAATTAGCTTATGCCTAAGAGCCGCGTAATGCAAGTAGTTTTACACAACGATTTTAATGTTTTGCAGGTGCTGGGCGCTGGCGTATGGCTTGCAACGAAGCGTAAAATGAGGCGCCAATCACGCCGAGACCGATAATGCCGGTGATAGCATCCGGCACAGGCACAAAGATGCTCAGCAACAACGCGCCGGCTAGTGTCAATATGGCGTAGTGAGCACCATGCTCTAAATAAATATAAGCATCTAAAGTCCCCTGACGCACCATGTAGACAGTCAGACTTCGTACCCACAACGCACCGACACCGAGGCCAAGTGCAATCAGCACAATCTTGTCAGTTATAGCAAAGGCACCGAGCACACCGTCAAAACTAAAGCTGGCGTCGAGCACTTGCAGGTACATGAAGGCTACAAAAGCGCTCCACCCCAGGTAAGGCGCTTTTGAGTCGGTGCTGCCCGTGAAGCGGCCGAGGAGCTCGATGAAGCCATGTAGCAATACATACGACCCTATACCAACGAGGCCGGCCTCCAGGGCTTCCCGGCCGTGCAGTAAGCCAACAACTGCAATTATCGACGAGGCGACCAGTGGAGGCAGCCAAAACTTGCCTCCAATGCGTTGCAGTGGCCGTTCAATTCGCTTCAGCCACAACTCTTTGCGCTTATCGTCGAACAGGAAATAAAGTGACAATGTCAGCAGGAAGCTGCCGCCAAAAGCCGATATAGCAACATGGGCCTCCTCTAGGTGTTCAGCGTAGCCCTTTGGGTCGTGAAGCGCCGATTGTATGACCTCATGCCACGGCAGATGGGCCGTAACCATCACGATCAATATTGGGAAAACGAACCGCATGCCGACAATCGCCACCACCATACCGATAGTCAGGAACAGCTTTTGCCACAGCGGGCTGAGCCGAGCCAACACCTTGGCGTTGATGATGGCGTTGTCAAAACTAAAGGCCAGCTCGATCGCTATAAGTATGATCATGGTGATGGCTGCACCGAAGCCCAGGAAGAACCAAGCGGCCAGAACCGACGTAATCGTAAAAAACCAAGAATACTTAAAATGGCGCATCAATCTATGCTACCATAAGAGCAACTCAATGAACGAAACCCCTTTAGTGATCCTGCTCCTAGAAGTCCTGGCCCTCGTCAGTTTGTCCGCCGTCTGTTCCGGCTTAAATGTCGCTGTCATGTCGCTGGACCTACCCGACCTACGGCGCAAGGCCAAACTCGGCAACCGCATGGCTCAACGTGTTTTGCCGCTGCGTCGGAATACACACCTGGTGCTGGCCAGCATCCTTTTGACCAACATCGCCGTTGTCTCGGCCACCACCTTAGCGCTTGGCACCAGACTCGATGGCCTATCGGCCGGCATTATCAGCACCCTACTGATTGTCATATTCGGCGAGGTCATCCCGCAAGCCTTGTTCAGCAAAAACCCGCTACTGTGGTCGAGCCGCTTTAGCCAGCTACTACGCCTGATGATCGTCGTGTCCTACCCCGTCAGCAAGCCACTTCAGCTGTTTTTAGATAAGCTTTTCCCTAAACAACGAAGTCGCCTGCAGAGCCGCCAAGAACTTGGCCTGATGATCGGCGAGCACTTGAGTAGCAAGACCAGCGAGCTGGACGGAGACGAGGTCGAAATCATGCGCGGCGCCCTATCGCTCAGCGAGAAGCGCGTCCGCGACATATTGACCGACATCCGCCACACCTACTGGCTGATGTCCGAGACTCCTCTAGACGAAGCCCGAATCGACGAACTCAAAGACAAGGGCTACAGCCGCATCCCAATTTTTAACGCCTCGCTAACTAAGTGCTACGGCGTACTACTTATGAAAGACTTAGTCGACATAGATTTTGACGACAATGACTTCAAGGTCGAGGACATGGTGCTCCATCCAGCCCAGCTGGTCGGTAGTAAGACGGCTCTGGACACGATGTTCCGCAAGTTTATCGCCTCTGGCACACACCTCATACCAATCGAGCGCGATGACCAAATCATCGGTATCGTCACTATCGAGGACTTGATCGAAGAAATTGTCGGTCATGAGATAGAGGACGAGACCGACCGACTGAAAACTACGGCACAGCGGCGCGCCGCTCGCCTCAAATAAG
>JBDSWU010000028.1:0-1624 GCA_039926445.1 Saccharimonadales bacterium (SeqCode) | reverse complement strand
GTCGAGACCAGATGTCATTGACTATTTGCCAACCGTTCTGGGTGCAGTCCGTTACTCATTCCTCCGCAACCGAATTGGCGGAGACATTATCTATGACCCAAGCGAGTCAGTTAGCCTAGAGGGTAGCAGTGGTCCCTACTTGCAGTACGCTCACGCTCGAGCGCGATCAATCTTGCGCAAGGCCGGGAAAGAGTCTATTGCCGACATTAGTGGCTCCCAGCTGGAGGTCGCCGAGCGAACACTAGTACGCAAGCTGTCGGAGTACAGCGAAGTTCTCGATCTGGCTGTCCGCGAACTGCTGCCGCACCACATCTGTGGTTACCTATATGAGCTGGCACAGGAGTTTAACCGCTTTTACGAACACAACCGCGTCATCGACGACCCGCGTATGGCGCTCAGGCTTGGCTTGGTCGAGCGCTACGCCGAAACGTTGAGAGCCGGTCTAGGTTTGCTTGGCATAAGCGCTCCGGAGCAGCTCTAATATGGCTGAAAATCCAACTTGGGGCTACCAGATCAACATACCAGGAGCGCAGACATTGTCCGAACTGACGAGTCTGCAGCAAAAACTGGACGACGACGCCAGGCTGGCCGCGGCTAATGTCTATACTATTGAGACTAGCCCTAACAGCTCTGCACGTAGTGTTGCAGAGCTGCTGGTGGTCGCAACCAGTACACTAGAGGCCAACGACAAATTAGTACAAATCATCGGTGAGCACCCAGAATTGAGCCCAGCGTCTCACCACGCAGTCGTCAGGCCACTTAGCCGTCTGGCCGTCCTTCGGATGTTTGGCTTGCCCAATAGCCAGGTGCCAACTATAGACAAAGTTCTATCGGATAAGATAACCGAGTAAATCACTAGAGGAGGTCACATGTCTGACGTATCTAACGACCAATGGAAAGACAAATTAACTGACGAGCAGTACCGCGTGCTACGCGAAAAGGGGACAGAGATACCAGGCAGCGGCGCCTTGCTGTACAACGACAAAGCCGGAGAATACGACTGTGCAGCGTGCGGGCAAGTATTGTTTATGAGCGATAGCAAGTACGAATCGACAGTGCCCGGACTAATCGGTTGGCCTAGTTTCTCGGACGCGGCTAGCGACGGAGCAGTCAAGCTAGTCGATGACAACTCGATGTTCATGAAACGGATAGAGGCGGTTTGCAGCAACTGCGGCGGTCACCTTGGTCATTTATTCGATGACGATAGCTCGCCAAACGGCAAGCACTTTTGCATCAACTCGACCTCACTAGACTTCAAGCAGAAAACTGACTAACAGCCAGTCGGTCGCTGGTAGTACTTTTTGCCCCAGGTAGCCATCTGCTTTAGTACCGGAATTAGGTCATCGCCCTTATCGGTCAGCGTGTATTCGCAGCGCGGAGGTACTTCGGCAAAAGATTGACGAGTAATGATGCCGTGCGCCTCGAGGTCGTCTAGCCGTTGGCTTAGAGTCCGCGGGTTGATCCCCGCAACTGATTTTTCTAATTCGCCGAAGCGCTTGGCGCCCGAAGACAGGTCGCGCAGTATCAGCGCCGTCCACTTATTGCCGATAATTTCCATAGCACCAGCTATACAGCCGCCGTGAGGCTCAATAGTCTGGGAGGTTGGGGATTTCATACGATTCAT
>JBDSWU010000027.1:0-8795 GCA_039926445.1 Saccharimonadales bacterium (SeqCode) | reverse complement strand
AAGCTACGTGGCGAGCCGCAAGGCCATCTTCGAGCTTGAGGGCCTGCTCAAAGGCGATGGCCGCCTTTTCGTAGTTCTCTGTTTCAAAGTATATTAGGCCCAGGTTGTGCAACGACGATGGTGTCGCCTCGATCGAGCTGGCGATCTCGAAGCAATCGATTGCGTCGCGAAATTCTTTCTGTTTGGCATATAGAATACCTAGGCGGTTATAAGCGGCTGCGTTTTTTTCGTCGATTTTAAGTATGGTTAGTAAGGCTTTTTCAGCTCGTAAAAAACGGTTCTCGCGCATACCCTGATGAGCGATGTCCCAGAGTTTGCCCAGGCGATCGCCAACCTTGCGCGAAGCGTTAGCAAATTCATCTTGGTGGATTCGGGCGTTGTTGTAAGCCAAAAAGCCAAAGCCGGCGACTACTAATAGTTCATACATCTAGAACTATTCTAGCACAATGGACGCTGCAGTTAGATGCTGAGACATAGTTTGGTCAACACAAGCTTCGGCTGAGCGTTGCCGCTGAGCGCTTCTGCTGCCTCGTAGCTAGTGGTCAGTACTCGTCGCCAACGTTCGGCGGCAGATCCTGTTGCAGTCTGTAGACTGAGATGGGCCATGTGCTGGAGTAACGTTAGCACCTCTATAGTTAACTGCTTATTTTTTAGCAAGCTGTCCAGACTGGCTAATCGCTCAAATGAGGTTTGGCTAAGCAATGTTCTCGCCCGACTGACGGCGCCGAGCAAAGGATGGCCTTCATCTGTCAATAAAGCACATAGTATACCTGGTAACCCCGCGCACAGCGAGTATCGAGCTGCAAAATCAGAGGACTCTGGCATGACCGCACGAAGCAAGTCGCGAGGCGGTATTAACACGTCTATCGACTGTAATCTAGACTGAATTGTCGGCAATAGCTGCTGCAGCGTAGTTGTCGTTAGCATGATTACAGTGTCAGACGGTGGCTCCTCCAGAGTTTTTAGAAGTGCATTTTGCGCTTCAATCGTCATTAATTGGGCTTGTTCGATGATAACTAGTCGACGAATTTTAGCTCGACCCGGAACCACTAGGCTCAAAAAGTGCTCTAACTCACGGACTACTTCTATGCCTATCGCCTTGCCGTCCGCTGAATCAATGACTCGGACGTAGGCATGTTGGCTTGGTAAATCAGCTGACAGGCCAAGTAACTGCGCAGATAGACGACGAGCGACGCTTCCCTTGCCAACGCCGCTGGGTCCTACCAGAGCTACAGCGTGCGATGGTGCTGCTACAAACTGCTCGAGCCGTCGATTAGTAACGGGGTGGATGGCCAAATTAGCCACTGATAATTTCCTGAAAACCGGTTGGCAGTGGCGCGCTAAAAACGCGTCGTTCGCGGCTCGGCAAAGTAAGTTCTAACTCCATAGCGTGCAAATACATCCGCTCAGCGTCTTCACCATGGTAAAGATTGTCGCCGACAATTGGATTGCCAAGATGTGCCAAGTGTACGCGCAACTGGTGAGTGCGTCCGGTTTGAGGCTTCAGCTCTACCAGACTGTGGGCCTCATCGCTTGCTAGCACTTTGTAAACCGTGGTTGCGACCTTGCCGTTGGCGCCAACTCTGAAAGTCTGAGGCTTCTTGGGGTCACGCTCAATCGGGAGGTCAATAACCGCTTCGGGATGCTTGAGGGTACCGCTAACTACAGCGATATAGGTTTTGTGAACCCGTCGCTGTGAAAACTGCTTTTGAAGCCAGGTTAACGCTTCAGCCGTCTTTGCACAGATCATAACTCCACTCGTCGCACGATCGAGTCGGTGAACGATGCCAGCCCGGTTGTTGGGGCCGGTATCAGCGTCCGCCAACTCTTTTTGTAATCGATTGTGGAGCCAGGAAGCTACGCTAGCTTCAGGGTTGAAAACCCCTTTGCTATGAGTCAGCAGCCCAATAGGTTTGACTAGAACTACACAATCGTCGTCCTCGTATAAAACCGGCAGTTCAATGTCCGGGATAAGCGTGGCTGATATTTCATCATAAGTTATGTCAACCGTATCTGCTCCGCGCAGTTTGTATCCGGCCTTGGTTTGAGGCTTGCCATTAACGGCTACGTCTCCGGCCTCGATCATCCTGACTGCATAGGCCCGGCTAACGCTCGGCACGAGTCGCGTTACATACTGATCCAGGCGCTCGGCCTGGGTGATCTCAACATTGGCCACTAGCGTAGCCCGACTGCCGTCTGAACTCGTAACAGAGTCACCTGAGCCTGTTGGTTCATGACTTTTTCTGAGTCAATGAGCTTGGTTTGAATGGCGTCGTCATCAACGCTCAATAAGCGAGCCTGGAAGCCTGACAGGAAACTACTAACAGCATCAGCAACAGCAGTTTTCAGTGGTCCGTATTGCTCCTGGCCGACAAAAGTTTGACGCTCACCACCAAACAATGTCAATATGTTTAACAAGTTGGCTATGCCAGGCTGTTGGGTCCGATCGTCACTGACCTTGCTTAAGCTGTCGGTAGTGGCCGACATGATTTTTTTGCGAGCCACGTCGGGGGTGTCGTTCATAAATATCACACCTTTGCCAGTTTCGTCAGACTTGCTCATTTTCTTGGTTGGGTCCTGGAGATCCTTGATGCGCAGTCCCTGGTCTTTACCGAAGAATTTGTGCTGCTCTGAAACCGGCTTTGGAAGTGTAAATATATCGCCAAAACTGTTGTTCATGCGTTCACCAATATCGCGAGTAATTTCGATGTGCTGGCTCTGGTCCTCTCCGACAGGGACGAATTCAGCGCCATACAGCAAGATATCTGCCGCCATCAGTACCGGGTAGTTAAATAAGCCGACACTGATTCGCTCGTCGCCCAACTGCGCTGACTTTTCTTTGAACTGTGTCATGCGGCTCATTTCACCAAAGCCTGTGAAACAATCAAGTATCCAAGTCAGCTCAGAGTGCGCAGGCACGTATGACTGACGATACAGGTGAACATCGGGGTTATCTAGTGACAGACCAGCTGCGACAAACATCCTTAGATTTTGCAGAATACCAGCCTGCAGCTGAGCGTGATCAATAGGCGTAGTGAAGCTATGAAGGTCAGGCACAAACAAATTGATCTGGTAGTCGCCAGCTTTCTGCTTGGCCAAGTCAACTATCGGCAACAATGCCCCCAAATAATTGCCAATATGTAGATCATTATTCGCCCTAAGGCCAGTCAATATTACAGGTTTACTCATCTTATCCCCTATTATAGCCTAACTACATAAAAAGCAGCCCATCAGGGCCGCTTAATACTAGAATTCCGAGACTTTCTGACGGTTGTGCAGTGTGAGATGAAATACGAGTACCGGAGTGCCGTCGTACTTGGAGTACGACAGAACGAGGAACGGAGAATTTCGCTCACAATGCGCTGGTGTCAGGAAGTCGGTTAGCGCTTGGTGAACTGGCGTTGCTTGCGTGCGCCCTTAAGCCCAAACTTCTTACGTTCGCGCTCACGAGGATCACGGCTAATCAGATCAGCCCGCTTCAGTGTGCTCTTCAGCTCAGGAGTCATGACAACTAGAGCCTTGGCAATACCGAGGCTTATAGCTTCGATTTGGCCCTTGTGGCCGCCACCCGAGACAACGACTGATACGTCGTGCTTGCCTTCGAGGTCGAGGGCAACAAACGGTTGTACCAGACGATTCAATAGGTATGAGCTGCTAGCAAAGTATTCGCTAGCTGGCTGGCCATTGACGACGATGTTTCCCTTGCCGGACTGAACTCGGACACGGGCTGTGGCGCTTTTGCGGCTACCAAGTGCGTAGAAATAGGTGTTAGATGTTGCCATATTACTTGACGTCCTTAATCGAGATTACTTGTGGTTTCTGTGCGGCGTGGTTGTGCTCGCTGCCGGCGTAGACCTTTAGGCGGAGCAATCGGCCGTCACGCAACTTGTTGACTGGCAACATGCCGCGGATGGCGTGTTTCAGTGCGTGAGTTGGATCTTTTTCCATCTTGGCCTTCAAAGACTCTTCTTTTAGTCCACCTGGGTAGTGACTGTGATGGTAGTACATCTTGCTTTCAAGCTTATCGCCAGTAGCGATTAGCTTTTCTGCGTTGATGATGATGACAAAGTCACCGCAATCAATATGCTTGGTGAACTGAGGCTTGCCTTTGCCGAGTAGCAGGGTCGCTGCACGGGTGGCGATACGGCCCATAGGCGCTTCAGCAGCGTCCAGGACGTACCACGTTCGAACGACGTCAGTTGGTTTTGCGCTGTAAGTTTTCATTATTTAGCCTCCTTGGCAGCAGATGCTGGCTTCTTGACTGAAGCTGTCTTTTTGACAGGTGCAGCCTTGGCCTTGGCAGGAGTTGCGGCTTGAGCAACTGGAGCGCTAGACAGGTCATCAACAAAGCTAACGCGGGCCATCTGAGCGTTGTCGCCGCGCCGAGTACGGGTACGTACGACACGCAAATGTCCGCTGTTACGGCCGGTGAGCTTCGGTGCGATCTCGTCGACAAGCTTGTGAGCACTAGCGACTGTTTGCAACTTGCTAACAACCTGACGTCGGTTGTGCAAATCACCGATCTTGGCTTTGGTGATCAGCTTTTCGAAGTAAGGCACAATTTCCTTGGCTTTCGGCAGCGTTGTCTCAATAGTTTCGTATTTTACGAGCGAATCAGCTAGCCCTTTCATGAGGGCTCGACGCTGATCGGTTTCGCGGCCGAATTTGCGGCCTTTATATCCGTGACGATGCATATTACAGCTCCAACTCCGCTAGTTTCTCTTTGACTTCGTCGAGAGCTTTGCTGCCAAAACCCTTGAGGTCTCGGAGCTCAGCATCGTTCAGAGCAAACAGGTCACGAATCGTGTGGATGTCGTTGTTAATCAAAGCGTTGGTAGTACGAGCTGACAGGTTCAGATCTTCGATAGAAGTATTGAGCGCCGTAGCGTCGTCACCCATCATGTCGGACTGGAACTCAGTGTTCTGACTTTCGCTGGTTGCTACAGCGGCTTCGGCTGCTACAACTCGAGTCTTACCAGCCAGAGCTGTGTACTGGTTAACCAAAATGGCTGAAGCCTCTTCAAAGGCATCCTGAGGCGTGATCGAACCGTCGGTGTCAACGGTTAGCAGTAGCTTGTCTAGGTCAGTAGCTTGACCGACACGAGTGTTTTCAACCTTGTATCGGACTCGCAAGACTGGGCTAAAGATAGCGTCAATAGCAATCATGTCACTTGCCTTGCGGGCAGTGCCTTCCTCTATAGTGCGATAACCACGGCCAACTTCAACAGTCAGATCAATAGTCACCTTGCCTTTGGCGTCATCAATTGTAGCAATGACGTGGTCAGGGTTAACGACTTCAACGTCGGCGTTTGTCTGAATGTCTTTGGCTGTAACGACGCCCTTGCCAGTTTTGACGATACGCAATTTTTGCAAATCCTCACCGTAAACGCGGAAGCGAATACCCTTGAGGTTAAGCATAATCTCAACGACATCTTCTTTGACACCAGGTACAGATGCGAATTCGTGGGTGGCACCCTCGATTTTGAATGAGGTGACGGCGCTGCCGGCAATGCTCGAAAGCAGAACACGGCGCAGTGAGTTACCAAGTGTCATACCGTAACCACTGTGAAGTGGCTCGATTACAAAAGTACTGCTTCGGTCATTGTGATCGTCGACCTTGACGAGCCCCGGGGTGTGAATCATGTTGGACATATCTAACGTTCCTTTCTTAGCGCGCTTAGCGTGAGTAGTATTCTACGATTAACTGTTCATTGATTTCAGGTTCAGCATCTGAGCGGGCCGGCAAACCGGTAATGCTCAGTGATACTTTCTTGCGATCAACTTTGATCCAGGTAGGGATCTCACCAGGTGCAGGACTTACGTCGTCGAGGTGCTTGAAGTATTCCGTGCCGGTACTGTGTGGACGAATTGTCAGGGTATCACCGGCTTTCATACGAATAGACGGAATGTCGACTCGTGTGCCATTTAGTAAAAAGTGACCGTGTGTCACAAGCTGACGAGCAGCCCGGCGTGATGGAGCAAAACCAGCACGGTAAACGGCATTGTCAGCCCGTTGTTCCAGAAGTTGTAACAAGTTTTCTCCAGATTGACCGGTTCGACGAGTTGCTTCCTTCATAAGGTTGCTGAACTGCTTCTCAAGCAAGCCATATAGGCGCTTAACCTTTTGCTTCTCACGCAGCTGCTGCGAATATTGGCTGTTTTTCAGCCGAGCATTGCGACCGTGCTGGCCAGGGGGAGTTGCACGCTTAGCCAAGGCCTTGTGAGCTTTGGGGTGCAATGCATAACCTTCGCGGCGAGACATTTTAACAATTGATCGGGTATCACGTGCCATGGTCTAGATCCTCCGTGCTTTCTTCGGTCGTACGCCACCGTGTGGGACGCCAGTAACGTCCTTGATGCCTTCGACAGCTATGTCAAGTCCAGCCAGCGCACGCACTGCCGCGTCGCGACCAAGGCCAATGCCCTTGACGACAACATCGGCACGGCCAAAGCCATACTGTTGCTTAGCAGCTTGACCGGCGCGTTCGGCGGCAACTTGGGCGGCGTAAGCCGTACCCTTCTTGGAGCCGCGGAAACCACAGGCGCCAGCACTACAGCTAGTGAGCGCGTTGCCAGAGCCGTCAGTAAAAGTAATGATAGTGTTGTTGAAAGTTGCAAGCACATGAACCTGGCCGGCGGCCACGGTTCGCTTTGCTTTCTTCTTCTTGGTAGTAAGTGCTTTTGATTCTGCCATATGCTTAAGTCTTAGACGCTACCTTCTTAGCGGTTCCACCGACAGTGGTCTTCTTGCCACGACGAGTGCGAGCATTCGTCTTGGTGCGTTGACCACGTGATGGGAGATTAGCTGCATGACGCAGTCCTCGGTAGGATTTTATTTCTTTGAGACGCTTGATGTTGCCGCTAACTAAACGCTGCAGCTCACCCTCAACCAGGTAATCAGCGTTGATAACTTCCTGTATGCGACCGATCTCAGCATCTGTCAAATCTTTGACACGAGTGATAAGCGGTACGTCAGCACGAACCAAAATATCTTTGGCACTCTTTGGCCCAAGGCCGTATACATAAGTGAGGGAAACCCAAACTTGCTTCTCGGCGGGGACTGTCACTCCTGAAATACGAGCCATGGTTAACCCTGCCTTTGCTTATGCTTAGGTTTAAGCTTGTTAATAACATAGATCCTGCCTTTGCGGCGGACAATCTTGTCGTCGGGACTGATTTTTTTGACGCTAGCACGCACTTTCATGCGGATCATCTCCCTTCTGCGGAAATAACTCACTGCCTTAAATAATGAATAAATGTACAGAACCTAAGTTCTACTAGCCCTTGCGATAGGTGATTCTGCCCTTAGTAAGATCGTAAGGGGTCAACTCGACCGTCACGCTGTCACCGGGTACGATTCGTATAAAATGCTTGCGCATCTTGCCGGCAACGTGAGCTATAATTTGATGGCCGTTCTCGAGTTCGACTCGAAATTGCGTACCCGGGAGGGTTTCGACAATAGTTCCAGTGAGCTCGATTACTTCCTTGTTGGCTGCCATAAATATAACCTTATTATTATAGCAAATTACACAGCGTTATGTAAAGTGTTAATATTATTTTGACTTCTTACGTATTAAGCGAGGCAAGAAACGCAACTTGCGGCCAGTTATAACGTCGGCACCACCATCCGAGTAAGTAAAGAAGTCTGGCTGAGAGTATTGATCATAGGTGACCATAAGAGCGCGCGATTCGATAGAACGCAGCGTTTGCAGCGCAACTGACACCAAGATAAGGATTGATGTCCCACCGATGGCGATGCTAGTACTGACAAAGAGTTGACCGATAATCGGCAGCAGTGCTAGCAAGCCTAGGCTAAGCGCTCCAAACAGTGTCAAACGGTTAACAATACGGCCTAGGTACTTCTCGGTCTGCTCGCCGCCACGTACACCCTCGATGAACCCGCCCTGTTTGTGCAAGTTTTCGGATATCTCTTTGGCATTAAATGTAATGCTGGTGTAAAAGAACGTAAACAGGAATACCAACACAAAGTAGGTCACAGGATAGATGTAGGCTTTCAGCCCCATGGTCGCAAACGTCTGGGCACTAGGTGTCTGGAACCAGACTGATAGGTTTTGGCCAATGTGGGCTAACTGAGCACTACTATTACTGGACAAGAGCTGCCCAGCAAAGCTCGGGACGCTCAGGAATGCCACAGCGAAAATAATCGGAACAACACCTGCAGTGATTAATTTGACCGGCAGAACGGTCGTAACGCCACCATAGGCTCGGTTGCCCTGAACGCGTTTGGCATAGTTGACTGTCAGGTTTCTGGCAGCTTCGTTGAGCATCACAACCAGATACGTCACTAGCAGCACAGCACCTGCAAGGATTAGCCCGGCTATAAGCGACTTGGTGTTAATCGGAAGCGAATGTCCAAATACGACCCAGCTATGACCCTTGCTGAAAATCGATCCGACAATGTTTGCAACAGTTGTAGGCAGGCTACTGACTATACCTACGGTAATGATCAGTGAGATTCCGTTTCCGATACTTTGCTCAGTCACCTGCTCACCGAGCCACATGAGCAACATCGAGCCTCCGGTCAGCGCTGAGATCATCAACACCCACTGTGCAGCCGAGGTGCCAGCTGTAATGTCGCCGATGCCACCAATTGACTGGGCGGCTTGCCTAATAAGATAAATCGAACCGATTGACTGGATAATCGCCAGTGGGAAAGTCAACATTCTGGTGTACTGGTTGATCTTCTTCTGTCCGAACTCACCTTCTTTGTGGAGGGCTTCAAGCTGCGGAATAGCCTTGGTCAGGAGCTGCATGATAATCGAAGCATTGATGTA
>JBDSWU010000026.1:0-13387 GCA_039926445.1 Saccharimonadales bacterium (SeqCode) | reverse complement strand
CGTAGTGCTTCACGGGCAGCGTGGCTGAACTCGGGGAACTCATCACAGAACAACACGCCGCGGTGACTCAGACTGAGCTCGCCAGGCCGAAGTGACATTCCGCCGCCAGTTATGGCCGCCAGGCTAGCGCTGTGGTGTGGCGCTCGGTATGGCCGCTGACTAATGATCTGATCAAAATCGGGGCTGGCTAGGCTGTGCAGTTGGGTAACTTCCAGCATCTCGTCACGAGTAAGTGGCGGTAGGATGGTTGCCAAAGCTTTGGCCAGCATGCTTTTGCCTGTGCCAGGCGGCCCGCTTAGTAGTAGGTTGTGGCCACCGGCGGCGGCGATGGTCAAGGCTCGTTTGGCTTGGGACTGCCCCACTACCTCGCTTACTTGAACAAAATACGAACTAAGAATATTGTGCGACGTGGCTTGAAGCTGCTCGGGGGTCGGATATTGGCCGTCGCCGGTGTCAATTGGTGTGATGCTGTGCTCGCCACGCAGAAAATCGTATAGTTCACCGAGGTTACGGACCGGAATAATTGTGACGTTGGGTACTAACTGAGCCTGGCTAGTGTTGGCTGATGGTATATAGAAAGTTTCGATACCTCGACTACGGCCGAACAGCAGCTTGCCGATTATACCGCGCACAGCTCGGATGCTTCCGTCGAGTCCCAGCTCGCCAACAAAAGCTTCCAGCCTAGTGAACTCTAATGGTATTTGCCCACTCGCAACTAGAATGCTGACTGCAACACCTAGATCAAAGCTGCTGTCGGCCTTTGGTACATCGGCCGGTGCCAGATTGATCGTGACCCGTTTGCGGGGTAGTACTATCCGGCTATCTGCGAATGCACCCCTGATACGCTCGCGCGATTCAGCGACGGCTTGGCTGGCTGAGCCGACTATCACGATGTTTGGCAGGTTATTTGATAGATGACACTCGATATCGACGATAATGCCAGATTGGCCGGATGTAATTAGACTTTGAACGGAAGCGCTCACAGTAGTAGTCCTTTCAGATAAGGGTTGACGGGGTGACTACTAGCTGTGCCCTACAAGTAAACAGCTTGCCAGATTCCCTGGCAAGCTGTTTTAAGCATAATTTAAGATTTGCAGCAAAGCATGTTGGCTTGCTATGAAACAACGACCTGCGAGAAGTCGTTGTTTCTTTTTTCGGATTTTTATTTTTGAGTACTTTATTTATTCAGTACTACAGATATAGTAGTAGATCATAACGCTTACGTCAACAGCTTTTTTTGTGTTATTTTGAGAATCCTGTGTATAACTTACACCACTGTTATCAAGTCATTTTCTGGTGTTCAATCGGACACTAACAGATGAGTTACGGGCGATGTTGTCTGTATGACTGACTGATCGATGAGTATATTTGTGAGTTTTGTTGCCGATCGGTGAGTTGTTCCCCGCAATGGCCGAAGCTGGTCAGTACAGCTGCTTCTGGTCTAGGGTTGGCAAGTGCCATGATACGTATGTTGGAAAAACTGCCTTGGTTCCTGCCTATCCTTCCCCGGCAAGCGTTAGCGGATTGACAAAAGTGTTGCCGCGTGCTAGATTGTGAGGGTAAGTCACAAAAACAAAAAGACCTACAATTCGGAAGTTGACAGTACGATGGGGCCCTCGACCCGCCTACAGCCAGCAATCACACGGAGTAGTCCGTATTTCGCTCCAATAGCCTTACAGCTAGCGGAGCGGTCAGTCACGCTACGGGCAATAAGCGCCACAATAGTTTAATTGTTTTAGGCGGATTTATTGCCCTAGCACCTTGCATCTTTCATAAAACCGTGCGAATGTGCGCGTAAAGGCACCGGCCCATCGTGGGTGCGGTGCCTTTGTATATAATGCTCACTATGAAACACTTATTCACTACACGCCTTCAATTTCGTACGATCATCGTCGCTTCGCTGGTGCTTGCGGCCGATTTAGCCTTTTTCAACCTGACTAACCCCCAGACGGCTCCGTCGGCACTGCTGATCGTAGGTTGCCTGCTACTGTCAGTCACTGTTTACGGCGCGATCAGGCTAACGCTGGCCGCAGCCACCGTCTATGGGTTGCCGCTATTGGATCAGGGCAGGCGCGAGGCCCGGCTGCTCGGCGGTCTGATCGGCCTAATGATTGCCCTTCAGACGCTCGGCGAGCTAACTTTGCGTGATGTCGTCGTGCTGACATTGCTTGGCAGCATCGGCTACTTGTACACGACCTATGGCCGAGCTGCTCGGTCTGCCGCGCCACGCGGATAGCCAAAACGCCTATCCAGCGGCGGTGTCACAATGTATACTGTTTAGTATGAATCCGCAGTCTTCTCCTGGGCCTGAATTGCAGTTGCCAGCGCCCGTGTCGCCGAGCAGTCCTCTGCCGGCTATTGGGCAGCCACCGATCGGCCCGCAGCCGCCCGCTCAACCGGGTTTGCCGCCGCCCCAAATGCCTCCTATGCCGGGCGCGAACCAGCCGCAACCAGCCAAGAGTGTCCCAACAGGCGCTGTGCAGACAACAACGAACATTGTTGTGCCAGCTACTGCAGATGACAGCGACTTGATTGAAAAGGAATGGGTCTCAAAAGCCAAACAATTAGTCGATAAAACACGAATGGACCCACATCAACAGAGTGAAATGCTAACGCATCTCAAGAATGACTACATGCAAAAGCGATATAACAAGTCTCTGAAGTTGAGCGAGTAGTATCTATGACAACGTTTATTACCATCTTGGTGACGATTTTTGTGTTGATTCTGGTGGCTGCACCGATAGTTTTTTTCCAAATTAGGAAGGGTTTTCGCGAACAAAAAAACTATGAGCGCGGCCTCAAAATAGTGCCGGTACTGATCCACTTGCCGCCACCCAGTGATGACGTCGAAGTTGGTGGTCGAGACGCCCGAGACGTGACTGAGGAAACAATTTCTAAGGCCCAAACTATCTACAACATTATTGCCAGTACTGTCCAGAAAGGCTTCAAAAGTAGCTTCTATGGACAACGACATTTTGCCTTTGAGATAGTTGGCACCCAAGGCTTTGTATACTTTTATGCGGCCGTGCCGATCTCGCTGCTGGAGGTTGTGAAGCAGGCAATAGTTAGCGCCTATCCAACAGCCAGGCTTGAAGAGGTTGCTGAACACAATATCTTTAATTCGGTTGGCAAGGCCAATGGAACGCTCGGCGGCGAGCTGACTCTAAAGGAACCGTTTGCTTATCCTATAGCTACCTACCAGGACCTGAAGCGCGACGGCATGC
Source organism: Saccharimonadales bacterium (SeqCode) (assembly GCA_039926445.1). Taxonomy (GTDB): domain Bacteria; phylum Patescibacteriota; class Saccharimonadia; order Saccharimonadales; family UBA4665; genus JBDSWU01. The sequence continues at coordinate 10,163 of JBDSWU010000026.1, read as the reverse complement.
AGTCGCTGCTCAACGCATTGTCCAGCCTGGGCAAAGAAGATGGCGCTGCTATCCAGATTCTGATGCGACCTGCTCACCCCAGTTGGCGCAAGGCTGCCACAGCCACCGCTAGCCGGAAGAGAAAGGGCAACGACAAAGGCAGCGCTGGCGGTTTCGCCAAGAGCTTTGTAACGGCCTTTAATAAGCCGCCGGAAGGTAGTAAGGACGAGAAGAAGACGCCGGAATTGTCTAATCTAGAACAATCAACCCTCGACGCTATCGATGAAAAGACTCGTCACCCCGGTTTTGAGGTGCTTATCCGAGTCGTGGCGTCGTCGAACATCAGTCAGCGGGCTCAGGCGGTGTTGAGCAATGTTGTGGCCAGCTTCTCTTTATATGATGCGCCGGGCAAGAACGGCTTCAAGTACACGCCAGCCAAGGATGTTGACGCCCTAGTAACCTCCTACCTGATGCGCTTCTTCCCGCAGCAAGCCAAAAAGAAGAATATTCTGAACTCAGTTGAGTTGGCGACGCTTTTCCACTTCCCGGACCAACGGAGTATCCCAACTAGCCAACTAACTCGACAGGACAGTAAGCAGGTCGATGGACCACGCAACATCCCTGACGATGGTTTGCTGCTAGGATACAACGTCTTTCGTGGCGCCAAGAAGCCGATACGGCTGGGCCTCGGCGACCGCCAGCGTCATATGTATGCTGCCGGCCAGACCGGTACTGGTAAGTCGACTTTCCTAGAAAACTTAGCGCTCCAAGACATGATCAACGGCAACGGCTTTGCTTTTGTCGACCCGCACGGAGATACCGTAGACAAGTTATTGTCTATGGTGCCCAAAGAGAGGACTGAGGACGTTATATATTTCAGTCCGGCCGAAATGGACTACCCTATGGGGCTGAACCTGTTTGAGTTCAAGACGCCCGACCAGAAGGACTTCTTGATTCAGGAAACACTGAACATGCTGTACAAGCTATATGATCCGCAGCACCAGGGCATTATGGGGCCGCGCTACGAGGATATGTTCCGTAACGCTGCTTTGGCGGTTATGGCCGACCCAGAGGGTGGTACTTTCGTTGAGATACCGCAACTTTTCCGTGACCCCGAATTCCTGAAGCAAAAGCTGAAGCACGTCAAAGATCAGACGGTGCTCGACTACTGGTTGAAGCAATATCCAGCGTCACAACGATCTAACGAGTCGGGTGAGGTGACTGCTTGGTTCGTATCGAAGTTTGGTGCTTTCCTAAGCAATGAAATGATGCGTAATATCATCGGTCAGACCAAATCGGCTTTTGATCTACGCGACATTATGGACAACAAAAAAATCCTGCTGGTCAACTTGAGTAAGGGGCGCACGGGCGAACTTAATAGTAAGCTTCTGGGCATGATTTTTGTTATGAAATTCCAAGCTGCGGCCATGAGTCGGAGCAATATTCCCGAAGACCAGCGTGTCGATTTTAGTTTATATGTTGATGAGTTCCAGAACTTCTCGACTGATTCGTTTGCTACTATCATGTCTGAGGCTCGAAAATATCACCTGAATCTGATTGTTGCAAATCAGTTTACGACCCAGCTAACGCCGGAAATCCGTGATGCGGTCTTTGGTAATATCGGTACGATCGTAACTTTCCGAATTGGCCAGAACGATGTCGAGAGCCTGGGCAAGTACTATCAGCCGACTTTTGAGGGTGACGATCTGCTGCGTGTACCGAACTACAATACGATTGTCCGAACACTGGTTGGCGGTGTGCCAACGCAGCCATTTAGCATGGCCACGTTGCCACCATTGGGGAATCCTAACCCTAAGTTGTTCGATGCTTTGAAGCAGCTGTCGGCCGCTAAATATGGTCGGCCAAAAGCTGCCATAGAAAAGGAAGTTTTCGGTCGGTTTGCGGTTGGTGACGCGCCCAAGATGGCAGCACCAGCGGCTACGTCGTTTGGTGCACCTACTTCGTCAGCGGGCAGTCCATGGGGCGCTCCGGGTGCTGCCGGTCCCAGCCCGGCGTCTGCACCGTCACCACCGCCTCCGTCAGGCGGCGGATCATTCCTGGACGAATGGCTCAATAAGCGACGTAACGGCACTCCGCCACCTACGGTTGGCCCAACAATGGCACCGCCAGCCCCAGCCCCAGCCCCATCACCATCTTCACTTTCACAAGCAGCCAGCCCGTCGCTTGTTCGGCCATCATCAGCCGGATCGGCTGAGCCAAATGAGTTGAAGGTTGATCGTACGATCAAAAAATCTCATGCCGGTGCTCCTGCAGCTGGGCCACCAGCTGACGAGCCAGAGTTAACGGACTTGATGGGCGGCGAGCAGTCCAACACTTCGCCAGTTCAAAATGCGGCCAGTACTCATTTCCAGGACGCCGTCACTACTGCAAAGGCGACCGTGGGCGACGTACAGCCCGCTCAGGGCACGAATAATATCTCGAGCGATAGTTTATCGAAAGACGAAGTTGATAAGATTGCAGACCAGCTCAAGCAGCGGCTAGAAGACGCCAAGTCGGACAGTGCCGATAAGCAACTATTCCCCGGATCCAAAAAGCCTGATAGCGAGCACCAGCCGTCCAAGGACGACACGATATTTATTGATGCAGACGGTAGCTTTAGGCAGAACGTCGAATAAGTCTCTACTGCGCGCGACGTCGACTGGCAGTCAGTGACCAGACTAATAGTTCAATCAGCAAACCCAGCACGAATCCACCGACAAATAACAGAGTAAAGATGAAGTAGTTGTAGGTCATGCCAATGTGTTTGGTCAGGTAGAGGTAGCCAATGCTACCGACAAGTGCCAAAAGGCCACCACCGAGTAGTCCGGAAGGACGTGATACAGTCGCAGCGGCAGCTTCGCTGACGATTCGGACGGCTGGCTGGTGAATGACGCGGCTGAGAGCCCGCGAGCGGGTCGGCAAGCGACGTTGAACCTGGGCTAGTTGCCGTTGTTTGGTCGCCTGTTTTAGTTCAGGAGTGATTAGGCTGGAAGCTGGCTCGGCAGCCGCCGCTTCCTGGGCCTGAAAAGCTTCGACCACGTCAGTGGCCTCGGCTTCGGTCTCGGCAGCCTCGCGGGAGCTATCAGCCAGTTCGGCCTGGTGACGGCGCTCTTCGGCGGCTTGTTCTGGCGTGGCTGGTGCGACGTTGGCATTTAGCAGGTGTTCGCCGTCGGCGCCGAAAGGTTGCCCGGCGGTTTCCTGTCCTTTTGGTGCAGATTCACTCATATTAGACCTCCACTAGTGTTTTCTTGGATAGCAATATTGCTCTCAGTGGCGAGAAGGCGACTGCGCGAGTAGAAGTAGCCAGCAAACATGATGACTATGCTGGCCAGTGCCAGGCTGGTGCCTGGTCCGGTCTTGGGTAGCTTGTCGGCGGTAGTGGCTACGACGGCCACTGGCGACTCTGGCAGGGTGATGTTGATAGTGTTGACATAGACATTGGTCATGACGTGGTCGAAGCGACCGGTGCCCTGGACTTGGGGCGTGTTCGGGATTGGCGATTTGACGGTGACGTCGATGATGACGCTGGCTGTCTCGCCGGCTTTGATGTCGACAGCTGGCCAGGTGATTAGACCGTCGTTATCGATGGTGCCGCCATGACCGTCAGTTAGACCTGCGTAGTCAAGGACATCACTAAGATTCTCCTGGAAGACGAAGCCTTTGATGGTGGCTTTGCCCTTATTCTGGGCTGACAATGTGTAGCGTATTTTGTCGCTGGCGTGAGCCTGAGTATTGTTAGCGTCAGGCAAGTTTTGGGTTAGGTTGGCGGCGGCTTTGCTGCGACTGAGGCAGGCCAGAGAATCGCTACTACTGACCGACTTGTCGCAAGGTTTACAATCAGGACTGTCGACGGCAAGGGCGCTGTTGTACTCGCAGATAGGTGTTTCGGGAGTTGGTAGTGGCGTTTCGGTTGGTGTGACCCCAGGCTTGCAGACGCTAACTGAAGCGTTATACGGTTTGCCGCCTAGTGTATCAGGCGTCACCATGACGAGGTTGGTGTAAGACTTGCAGGAGCTGTCTGGAGTGGCTGGCTTGGCATCGTAGCTAACTCGTAATCGGGCACCGCGGGCTAGGGGACCGGCGTCAAAGTTAGTCAGCTGTGAAGTGTTGTTGGCTACTCCGTTAACCTGTACGCTACCACTGACGAACGATAAGCCGGCCGGCATAGTGTCGGCCAATCGGACATGGTCAAAATTGGTGTTGCCGGTGTTGGCGACGTCTACAGAGTAGTGGGCCGTAGCACCAGGTGCGATACGAGCTGTGCGGTAATAAGCTCCACCTGCGGCCGCACGGACGCCTTTGGTGACGGTAAAGTCGGGCTGCTGAGACTGAGGTAGGCCGGTAAATACCAAGTTGCCACAGTTGAACAATATGAAGAACTGCTTACTTTGGCCGCTACTAGTACCGCGCAGTGCCTGATAGGTCGAGCTAGTGCCACTATCAAAGCTCCACAAGTAGCGGAAATAGAATGTGCCAACACCGTTGATGGCGGCTGGGGTTTCGCTGGTTGGTTTGTCGGTGCGAACATTTTTAGCTCCGTATGACAGTCGCCCCATAGAGAAAAGTTGTTTGTTGTTAGCCGTGGAGTTTAGACTGACTACATCGGTTTTGACTAGGTCATCGCAGCTGACGCCGTAGGCAGCCAGAATTTGTTGGAAGTTCTGGACGTTGCCACGGCATTTGGTAGTGGCGTCAACGGACGAGGTTATACCACCGTTAATCAAATCATTGCTCGAGTCGGCGACAGTCGGTTGCGGCGGGCTGATGACAGCAAAAAACTGGATCAGAAAAGCCAAAACCAACATGATCATGCCGGCGCGCCGGACACTCGATTCCTCGCGCATGCGGCGGCTATAAAAGGCCAGTTCGTGGATACGACTGGGGTTGTAGGGGATTGCTGCGAGTAATTTTTCGAACATATTGACTACTTTTGTTGTATTTATTATATGATTACTGTCGATATTTAACCATAAGCATACAGAGATGCGCAAGAGACAACTTAGAACAAAACCCTGTTCAGGCGTTGTTACAGAGGAGAGATTCGGGTATACTAGGGGTCAGTGGGAGCGGTACAACTGAGCGTCTGAGAGACTGCTTGGCAAACTTATTACTTGAGAGGTATATTTATCGTGGCAAAAGAGACCAAAACCGAATATTCGTCTAATCAGATTACGGTGCTAGAGGGACTAGATCCAGTTCGTAAACGACCCGGTATGTATATCGGTGGAACCGGTATCGAGGGTCTGCACCACCTGGTGTGGGAGATTGTGGATAACGGCATCGATGAGGCACTGGCTGGTCATGCCACCAGCGTTCACGTCACGATGCAAGCCGATGGCGGCATTAGGGTTATTGATGATGGACGTGGTATCCCGACCGATATTCACCCCAAAACCGGCAAATCGACGGTTGAGACCGTTCTGACAGTACTGCATGCCGGTGGTAAATTTGGCGATGGTGGCTACAAAGTCTCTGGTGGGCTTCACGGCGTCGGTTCGAGCGTAGTTAACGCCCTATCGACTAGGCTTATTGTTACTGTCTACCGTGATGGCAAAATCCACCAACAAGAATACGAGCGCGGTATACCCAAGGCCGACCTAAAAGTCATTGGCAAGACTGACAAACAGGGTACGGAGATTACTTTTTATGCCGACGACACGATTTTCCCAACTATCGAGTACAGCTACGAGACAATTCTTGACCGACTGCGTCACGCTGCCTACCTGACCAAAGGTATACACACGTCGCTAGAGCACGAAGCTAGTGGCAAGCGGTTTGGTTTTTACTTTGAAGGTGGTATCCAGAGCTACGTCAAACACCTGAACGTCGGTAAAGAACCAGTCGACGATGATATTTTCTACGTTGATCGAACGGTTAAGGACACGCAGGTCGAGGTTGCTTTACAGTACACCGACGCATATACAGAAACGATCAAAGCTTTCGCTAACAATGTCCTCAACCCCGATGGCGGTACTCACTTGACCGGTTTCCGAGCGGCTTTGACGCGCGTCATCAACGACTACGCCCGCAAGAATGGCCTACTCAAGGAAAAGGAAGAGAACCTCAGTGGTGAAGACACGCGTGAGGGTATAACCTGTATTATCCTTGTCAAATTGCCCGATCCGCAGTTCGAAGGACAGACCAAAAACAAGCTTGGCAATCCTGAAGTTCGCGGCTACGTCGAGACTGTCATGAATGAATACTTTAATTACTACCTCGAGGAACACCCTCAGGTAGCCCGAAAAATCGTCGGCAAAGCTCTACTTGCTGCCCGAGCCCGCAAGGCCGCTCGTGCTGCTCGCGATAACATCCTACGCAAGGGTGTACTGGACGGCGCCAGCATGCCCGGTAAACTTGCCGATTGCTCGTCAAAGGACCCGTCGATTTCGGAGATTTACTTAGTCGAGGGTGACTCGGCCGGCGGTTCGGCCAAATCAGGTCGTGACAGTAAAACGCAGGCTATCTTGCCACTTCGAGGTAAAGTTTTGAATGTAGAGCGTGCAAGGCTGGACAAGATGTTGGCCAACAATGAAATCGTCAGCCTAATCAAGGCACTGGGAGTCGGCATAGAGGACAGTTTCAGCCTAGACGGGCTTCGCTATCACCGGATCATCATCATGACCGATGCCGATGTTGACGGCAGCCACATATCGACGCTACTGATGACCTTCTTCTTCCGTTACATGAAAGAAGTTGTCGATGGTGGACACGTCTATTTGGCAAAACCACCACTGTTTGAGCTGGTCAAACCAGGTCGCAAGTCCAGCGTCTTTGTCTACGACGAGTCCGAACTAGACCGGGTGCTGGAGGCTACGATCGCCAAGCGCAAAGCCGAGGGTACAATGATTGATGACGGTCAAGAATCATTTAAGCAAGCAGGTTTTGTTGAGCAGAAACGCTACAAGGGTCTAGGAGAAATGGACGCCGCTCAGCTGTTCGAGACGACGATGAACCCCGAGAAGCGGGTGTTAGTACAGGTCAAGATCAATGACGCCGAGAAGGCTGACGCCATCTTCAATAAGCTAATGGGATCTGAAGTTGAACCCCGCAAGGCCTTTATTCAAGCCAATGCCAAATTCGTAAAGGACCTAGATATCTAATATGGAAAACAATAACGACGACATCACACCTATCGAAAATACAGCACCCGAGAAGCATGAGCAGAAGCCGAATAACAGCGTTCGTTTCGAGGAAACTATGGAGGAGCGGCGCAAATACGACGTACAGGCAGACGATGTACTAGATTCTGGTCACTCGCGCTCTGTCGAACTGCGGACTGTTGAAAATGTCATGGAGGATAGCTATCTTCGCTACTCTATGAGCGTTATCATCGACCGTGCATTGCCCGACGTCCGTGATGGCCTAAAGCCAGTGCACCGTCGCATACTGTACACGATGAACCGCGATGGTTTGCGTAGTGGTGCTCGTCACCGCAAAAGTGCAACCGTAGTTGGTGCTGTGATGGGTGACTACCACCCGCACGGTGATGCCAGTATTTATGACTCTATGGTCCGCATGGCCCAGGATTGGTCGATGCGCTACACGCTGGTTAATGGACAGGGTAACTTCGGTAGTATGGACGGAGATCCTCCAGCTGCGATGCGTTACACTGAGGCTAAATTGCGCCGACTGGCCGACGAGCTACTCGAAGATATCGAGAAAGAAACCGTCGACTTCCGCGATAACTATGACGGTCGCATGCAAGAGCCAACAGTGCTGCCGGCCAAGATGCCAAACCTGCTACTCAACGGTCAGCTCGGTATCGCAGTCGGAATGGCCACCAATATTCCGCCGCACAACCTTTCCGAGCTGATTGACGCCGAAGTCACGATGATCGACAATCCTGACGCCACGCTCGATGACCTGCTAGTGCACATCAAGGGCCCGGATTTCCCAACCGGCGGTGTTATCTATGGCAAAGACGCCATTCGAACTGCTTATGCAACTGGTCGTGGCGGCATTGTCACGCGTGGTATAGCCGAGATTGTTGAAGGGAATAAGGGTCGCCACCAGATAGTCATTACCGAAATACCGTATGCGTTGAACAAAGAAAGCCTGGTTCTAAAGATCGCAGAACTAGTCAACACCAAGAAAATTACCGGTATCTCCGACCTGCGCGACGAGACCGCCCGCGGAACCGTTCGCATTGTTATTGACCTGAAAAAGGACGCCTACCCCAAGAAGATTCTCAACCAGCTGTACAAGATGACGCAATTACAGCAGAGCTTCTACTTCAACATGATGGCGCTGGTTGATGGGATTCAACCGCGCGTACTGAGCCTAATGGACATACTGTCCGAGCACATTAAGCACCGTGTCGTGGTTGTCCGCCGTCGTACTGAGTACGAACTGCGTAAAGCTCGTGAGCGTGCCCACATCCTAGAGGGGCTAAAGATCGCCCTCGATCACATTGACGAAGTTATTGCCGTGATCCGAGCTTCGCAGACAACAGATGAGGCAGCAGCTAATCTGATTGCCAAGTTCAATCTATCTGATATTCAGGCCAAGGCCATCCTAGCTATGCAGCTGCGTACTTTAGCTGGGCTAGAGCGCAAGAAGATCGAAGATGAGCTGGCTGAGCTACTGAAGTTGATCGCTAAGCTTGAAGGTATCCTGGCTTCTGAAGTAAAGATCCTCAAGATTGTTAAAGACGAGTTGCTAGAGGTCAAGAAGCAATACGGCGACGAGCGACGAACTAAAGTTGTCGACACTGAGCTAGGCAAGATGCGTGATGAGGATCTGATAGCCGACGAGCAAGTCGCAGTTACACTGACCGCCGCAAACTACATCAAACGCAGCCCTCTCGCCGAGTACAAGAAACAGGGCAGGGGTGGCAAGGGCCGCCGCGGTATGGCGACTCGTGAGGAGGATGTCATAGAGCACGTCGTTAACGCCTCGACGCACGACTACCTACTGTTCTTTACCAATAAGGGCCGAGTTTTCCGCCTGAAGACCTACGAAGTTCCAGCTGTTGGCTTGAACGCCAAGGGCGTAGCCATCGTCAATTTGTTGCAACTGCAGCCTGAGGAGTCGGTGACAAGCGTCATCAATGTTTCCAAGACGCATGATGCCAAGAATCTGATCATGTGTACTACTCGCGGCGTAGTCAAGAAGACGCCTTTCGAGCAGTACAACAACGTACGACAGAGCGGTCTAATCGCAATCAATTTGGATGACGGTGATGAACTAAAGTGGATTCGCATGACCAGCGGCGAAAACGAAGTCGTTATCTCGACCTCACTTGGCCAGGCTATACGCTTCCACGAAAAGGACGCTCGGCCAATGGGTCGCGTGTCGCGCGGTGTTCGTGGTATCCGTCTGCGGGCCAATGACCGAGTAATCGGCATGGATATAGTCGAAGAAGACTCGTCGATCTTCGTGATAAGTACTGCTGGCTACGGCAAGCGTACCAAGATCACTCAGTTTACTCCTCACGCCCGAGGAGGTGTCGGTATTCGTTCAGCAGTAGTTAATGGTAAGACCGGTGACCTGATGGGCGTTAAAACGCTAGGTGCCCACGACGACCAGGAGGTGATCATCATCTCCAAGAATGGCCAGACCATACGCCTAGGCCTCAAGGACATACCAGCCCTCGGTCGTGCCACCCAGGGCGTGCGCATCATGCGGCTTAACGACGGTGACGAAGTCGTCTCGCTGGCGCTGGTTGAGAAGTCAGAAGACATCGACGAGACTGATGTCGACGAGACTGTCGTGCTCGACCCAGCTAAATAAGCTGACGACTCCCCAATCTGACGAACAATTGTAAGTAGTACTACATCATCGGGCAGATAACCTCTTGACTGACAGGGGCGCAAGGTGTATGCTTGTGAGAACGCTTTTGAGGTCTCTTTGATTGTCTCTCGAATAGCCGTTGGAGTGCGCGTTGGTAACAGCCGCAGGATCGTTAACAATTAGACGAATATTCAAGTTAAAAATTGAATAGTGCAAATCAACGTCAATCACCGTAGTACTGCTTCGCAAGAAGAGAGAGTACTACACAAGAATTTTGTTTAAATTAGTCAGTGTGGTCTTGATGGAGTCATCCAGATAGATCACATGTTCGATTGAAGTTAAGGTTAAATTCTTTTTTGGAGAGTTTGATCCTGGCTCAGGATGAACGCTGGCGGCGTGCCTAATACATGCAAGTCGAGCGGTAAGGCCCCTTCGGGGGTACACGAGCGGCG
>JBDSWU010000025.1:0-2579 GCA_039926445.1 Saccharimonadales bacterium (SeqCode) | reverse complement strand
AACGGTTGCTGCACTTGGCGAAGGGGTAACTGGCTTTGAAATCGGGCAGGCTGTCTATGGCCAAGCAAATGCTCTGAGCGGCCAAGGGTCGTTTGCCGAGTTTATTGCAGTAAAGGCGAGTTCGCTGGCTGCCAAACCTGATTCGACCGACTTCGTATCCGCTGCTGCGCTGCCTCTAGTTAGTGCTAGTGCCTACCAGGCATTAGTTGATCACATGCAGCTGCAGTCCGGTCAGCGCATCCTGGTACACGGTGGCGCCGGCGGAATCGGCACAATGGCTATCCAACTCGCTAAACACTTTGGCGCCTACGTCATAACCACCGCATCGACAGCCGATACGGATTACGTCAAAAATCTCGGTGCAGACCAGGTCATAGACTACAAGACAGAGGATTTTTCAGAATTAGTTAGTGATCTTGACGCAGTTTACGACGTGATAGGCGGTGAAACTAACCGCAAATCTTATGGTGTCTTAAAAACTGGCGGTGTTCTAGTGTCGATGGTTGAACCTGGAGACGAAAGCCAGGCCTCCAAATACGGCATCATATACACCCATCAATTCACTAAAGTTACCACCGAACGACTGTGCGCGGTATCCTCTCTGGTGGACGGCGGCGAGTTGGGCGTATCTATCGATAAGTTATTCTCACTTGATCAGGCTGGTGAAGCCCTGGCATACCTCAAAAACGCCCATCCACGCGGCAAAGTTGTATTAAATATAGCCTGACACCCAGTCATCTCTGTAAGATTTTCGCTATACCGCTTGTGTTAGCCATGCGATACTGAGCCTGTAATTCAGGAGGTGTCAGATGTTAAATCAAGTTGTCGATTACGAAATACTAAACGGTACGAATCAGTCAGAACTTTCAACTCAGGTCAAAGATCACATTGCTGGCGGCTGGGTGCCATCCGGGCCACTCATGGACAGAAGTGGCATTCTGATGCAAGTAATGCTAAAGTTCGGCAACACTCGTGGCTAATAAGTTCTAATAAAAATCGCGATTTTCGAGACTGAGCGCCTGCCTTATGTGCCGGCGCTCTTCTTTTTTACTTTGAATATGCTTGATCGAAAATTGCATGGCTCACCTCCACTTACAATATCATTATCGCAACATGCAAACTTCCTAGCAGTGAGATAGTTTACATAACGTCGACGGACTCCCGTCGTGTCATTCAATAATGTGGAGTTTTGGGGCGGTCTAGGGGAATTGAACCCCCGACCTCCGGAACCACAACCCGGCGCTCTAACCAACTGAGCTAAGACCGCCACCCGTTCGCGCATGCGCAGAACAGAGGTGATTATACTGAATATAGCGTAAATTTACAACTGATTAAGTTTGGCTAGCAGAGCTTTGATTGACAGGCTGCGGTGGCTTATTGCGTCCTTTTCGGCGAATTCCATCTCGCCGTAGGTTTTAGTCTGACCATCAGGTAGGAAACAGCAGTCGAAGCCCCAACCCTTATCGCCGCGTGGCGCGACAACCATGCCATGAACTGACCCTTTGGTAATAATGAGATTCTCGCCGTCGTAGTAGCCAATCGTCGATGTGATGGTCGCAGCAGTCGACTGCTGACCGACTAATTGGTAAAGTGCGCCCTGACCAAGTTGCTGCTCAAAAAACTTTATGAATGGTCCTGGCAGGCCATTTAATCGATCGATGCCGGCAGCAACGTCCTCGACAACAACTGGTTTGCCAAACTCGGCGTAGGCACGCTCGACTTTGTCGATGATAATCTCCCGTGCGCTGAAACTTTGAATCTCGGGCAGGTCGAGCTCAATCATTTCGAAATCGTAGTCACGCAAATGGCGTTGAAAGCTAGCTAGCTTATGCTTGCTACCGGTTACGACATAGATTGTGGGAAGACTAGACATCGGACCCCCCCTAGGAGCGCAATCTATCTATCAAACTTAGTCGGACTTGCTTGACAAGTCGACTGAGTCGCTGTTTTTCACGAATATATTCGGCGTCAAGTTCCTCGTAGCGAAGTTGTTTTCGGATAGTCTCAAGCTGACGGCGCGGCGTACTCTTAATCACAAAATGAGCCAGTCTCTTGTCAGAGTCTGGCTTAGATATCGTGTCCATGTGAGGGTGCCTTTCGTTAAGCTAATGCTTTTGTTTCGGGCGGGAGCGTGCCGAGCCTGTAGGTTTTAACAGATTCAGTAAACTCACTACTATTAACTTTACACTCCAGATTTATTTTGTCCATACGGTGTAATTAAGCTCACATTATATCTGTGACATTCGGCACTTCTCGTGGGTTTGATATACTGTCGGCATGCGGGTGTAGTACAGCGGTTAGTATGCAAGTTTTCCAAACTTGAGATCGGAGTTCGATTCTCCGCACCCGCACCACACAAGTCCCAGTCCACAACATGGTGCGCCCTGGTAGCTCAGATGGATAGAGCAGAGGACTTCTAAGCCTAAGGTCGCTGGTTCGAGTCCAGCCCGGGGCACCATTCGATGAATTAATTTAAGAGGCTGTTATCATGACCGGACCAGAAATGAATCATGAAACTATAAAGGCTCCTATAGAGATAGAACGCAAATTCTTGGTTCGTAATCTGCCTCCATACCTTG
>JBDSWU010000024.1:0-6493 GCA_039926445.1 Saccharimonadales bacterium (SeqCode) | reverse complement strand
ATACTGGCACCGGTAAAACGGCCGCTTTCGCCATCCCAATGCTACAACGCTTGATCAACGATCCAGTTGCTCGAGTGCTTGTTATGGCACCAACACGCGAACTTGCACAGCAGATCGAGGACGAATGCCGAACCATCGGCAAGGGCACTGGACTGCGCAGTGTCCTGCTGATCGGCGGCGTCGCTATCGGTCCACAATTCCGCGACCTTCGCGCCAACCCACGCGTCATCATCGGTACTCCTGGCCGTATCCAGGACCACATGGAGCAAGGTACTCTCGACATATCTGATGTTTCGATCATCGTTTTAGACGAAGTGGACCGGATGTTGGACATGGGATTCATCATCCCGATTCGTGAGATCCTGAGTAAAGTTCCAGCCAAGCGACAATCGTTCTTCTTTTCAGCCACCATGGACCCACGAGTTCGTGGCATCATAGAGGGCTTCAGCGCAGACCCTATTCATGTCGTTGCCAAATCCGGCGACACAGCTGAAAACGTCGATCAAAACGTCGTCGAATATCGAGGCACCATAGACAAAATAGACAAACTTCATCAGCTACTGATATCTGACAACGTTACCAAAGCGATTATCTTCGACGACACCCAGCGTGCTGTTGAGCGCCTAGCCAACGAGCTGCTAGCCCGCGGCTTCAAGACTGACGCGATTCATGGCGGCAAGTCACAGTCGCAACGTCAGCGAGCATTGAAGCGCTTCAAGGACAACGATGTTACCGTACTAGTCGCGACCGATGTTGCTGCCCGTGGTATCGACATCAAGGACATCTCGCACGTCGTCAACTACTCGACGCCTCAGTCATACTCCGACTACGTTCACCGTGTCGGTCGTGCTGGCCGAGCTGGACGCACAGGTTTTGCCCTGACTTTCATCGAAAACTAGAGCAGGTCAATTTAATAAAACCGCTGTCACCCCTTGATGACAGCGGTTTTTGTATAATTTATTGATAATCTTTCAAAAAAGTTAAGAATTATTTAAGAATTGTTCATAATACTTAGTAGTATGAAACTATTACTTATCGACGATGACCCGGCGATATCCCAAGCCTTGGCACACGCTTTGCGAGGCAGTTATCTGATTGACATGGCAGCGACAGCAAGCGTTGGTCTACTCAAGGCCGAGACCCTACAATACGACGCCATTATCCTGGACTTAGGCCTGCCTGATGCCACCGGTCTGCAAGTCTGCCAACAGTTGCGCGAGGCTGGCTACACAGGGGCGATTCTGATTCTGACTGGTGAGGTAAAGGTTATCAGCAAAATACAATTGCTTGATGCCGGTGCCGACGACTACCTGACGAAGCCCTTCAGCCTAGGTGAGCTCAAAGCCCGCCTACGGATGCTCCGACGCCGCGTTCACGAACCAAATCCAGATCACGACATATTGTCTGTAGGCGATATCATGCTCGACTGCACCAACCACCAAGTTGAGCGACAAGGCAAGCTGATACGCCTGCGCCGCAAGGAATTCGCCCTCCTAGAATGTCTAATGCAAAATGCTGGTGCGATAGTTACCCGTGACATTCTAAGCAACCACGCTTGGCGCGACTCGCAGGACCCATGGGCAAATACCATAGATGTACACATCAAATACCTACGCGACAAAATTGACACACCGTTTGAGCAACAGCTCATAAAGACGGTACATGGACTCGGCTACAAGCTGGAGGCGCCCCGGCGGCGTAGCACAATACACTAAACATATGAAAGGAGTGGACATATGAATCAACTACTCAGTGAACTACTGAATAATGCTGACTCTCGTAGTGCCGATGGACTACCACAGGTCGCAGCCGACAACGGCGCTACATTTGTACCGTGGAGTAACAGCTAAGTAATTGGAGACGAGCTGCAGCTCGTCTCCGCACCACCATAACAATGACACACCTACACCATCTCAATAATCTGATCTTTAACTGGTTTATCCGCCCCCGAAGCGCCGACACCGACTCAAGCCGTCAAGAGTACCTGCTTAACATCTTGTTGACCTCACTTGCAGCAGTGACCACGCTGGCATTGATTATTAGTGGCGTCCACTTTCTGCAGGTCGATCGGCAACATCACAGTACCTCACTGAGCGGTACGATTATATTCAGCATCATTATCTACGTTCTACTTTGGTTATCACGTAGTGGACGATTCAAGCTCAGCACTTATCTATTCGTCGGATTGTTGGCACTAAGCGGCCTGCAGCTACTTTGGACATACAGCTTCGAGCTGCCGCAGGCACTACTACTTTTTGCATTGACTATCGTAGTCAGCAGCATCCTACTAAACGCACGCGTTGGCCTGCTATTTACTGCTGGGGTAGCAATAACCGAGCTTGGTGTTGGGTATTTGCAGCTAACAAATCGTGATCAACCCGACCTCAGCTGGGTAGGGGCGGACTTCAACTACGGTGACGCGATTAGCTACGGTCTGGTTTTGTCGATTATTGGCATCGTAGCCTGGTTATCCAACCGTGAGATAGACCGTTCTTTACGACGAGCACGTAGCTCGGAATCAGCTCTGTTGGCTGAGCGCGATAATCTAGAACTAAAGGTCATGGAGCGCACCAGGGAATTAGAGCAAGCTCAGCTGTTGCGTAGCCTGGAGTTACAGCGCTTTGCGGAGTTTGGACGACAAAGCGCCAGCCTGCTTCATGACATGAGCAGCCCACTAATGGCCGCCACCATCAATCTGCAACAGTTTGGCAGTCACAAATCTAGATTGCTCCGGCAAGTAAGTGACAACATACAGCAGATCGAGAGGTATGTTGTATCCGCTCGGAGTCAACTCCAGCAACAAACAGTCCATAAGCGAATTAGTGTATCAGATGAGCTTAGGCATATAACTAAACTATTGAAGCCTTTGGCGCTTCGCCACCACATTAGATTATCAACTAAGCTTACAGGCAGCTACTATCTGTACGGGGACATCGTTAAATTTAACCAGCTAGTGGATAATCTGTTACTTAATGCGATTGATGCTCTGCAGGAACAGTCTGGGGCCAAGCACATCAGGATTGTAGTCGAAGCCAATAAGCGCTGGGTCATTCTAACTATTAACGATAACGGGGCCGGTATCCCCTTGGATCATCGTGATAAAATATTTAGCCCTTTTTATACAACAAAAGCCGAGGATGGACGCGGACTTGGTATAGGCCTATCAACTGTTAAAACCACAGTCGAACAAGATTTTGGCGGTACAATCCGCCTAGGTAAGTCGGCAGACGGCCAAGGCGCTAGCTTCGTAGCTAAACTCAAACGCGCTGCCTGATGGATTCGATAATAGCCCGCGGTCTAGCTTATATTGCTAGTCAACAGACAGCGAACGGCGCTATTTACGGCCAGGCCGCCACTGATCAGTATATTTGTGTGAGCAGTCAAACCCAACCAACTATATTCTTCTCGGCCTTCATATTGGAGTCGTTACGTAGTTTGCCTGGCGCTGCTGAACTGCGTACAGATCTGGCCAATTATCTAGCTGCAAACCGTTCGGCTGACTGGACATGGAACTATTGGGAGCGCGACTCGCCGCTGTCTAAATCACAGCCCTACCCAGACGATCTAGATGACACTTGCTGTGCATTGGTTGGGCTCATACATAACAGCCCCGGTATTGTAAGTGGCGAATTACTAGGTAAGCTGGCGAGGATTCTCACGTCACACGAGGACCAGGTCGGCGGACCATATCAGACCTGGATTGTCGACAGTCGGCGTAGTTCAACTTGGCGTGACATTGACTTGGGCGTGAATGCCAACATTGGCTACTTGCTAAATGAACTCGGAGCACTGCCGACTGGGCTAAACGACTATATAACTGAAGTTCTAGAATCATCACAGCCACTTGTTTCATCATACTACTGCGGAGAGTTACCGCTGCTGTACTTTATAAGTCGATGGTACGCTGGACCCGCCAGCATGCGACTGCACAATAAGCTCAACCAATATATTCAAGCCTACCGCTCGCTGAACTGCTTAGAACTATCACTTTGCATCAGTGCTGTTAACAATACGGGGATGTCCGTACCTGAATTGCCTCAGCTAAAGATCCGGCTCATTGGTATGCAGGAGCAGGGTTATTGGCCTGCTGTAGCATTGTATAGGGACCCGCCGATCGACGGCGTAGATTACTACGCCGGTTCTGCTGCGCTGACTACTGCGTTTGCCCTAGAGGCTCTGTGCTGGCAACCCGCTCAACAAGCGACGGCACAACGGTCACTAGGACAATCACGAGCGGTCAATAAAGCGCTCGAGGATGACCTTGCCAAATTACCCATATCTGACATGCGTGATATTTACCAGGCGACAATCTCCCGGATTCGGCGAAACGATGATGACGATCAGATATGTACCATGGCCAGCATAACTGCCGGAGCGCTCGGTGTAAGTCTGGAGTCATCAATCACAACCGAACTCGATAAAGCACAGATAAATGGCTGGGTGGCATACACGCTTTACGATGATATTTTGGACAACGCAGCTTCTGCTAAATATTTAGGAGCGGCCAGTTATGCTATGCGCCTGTCGAATTTGGGATACCGACGAGCGCTAGCAAAACATGATGCTTATCATCAACTGGTTAACGATGTATTTATAATCGTCGATGCTGCCAATACTTGGGAATTTACTCATACACGAGCAACGTTACTGGGGAGCACGTTCCAAATATCACAGCTACCCGACTACCGTGATTACGATCAATTAGCTGCTCGTTCATGGGGGCATATTTTAGCTGCCAGTGGAGTTCTCTGTCAGCAAGGCTACGCCGTGACATCGGCCGAACATCGGGCTATCAGACAATTTTTTCGACATTACTTGATAGCCAGGCAACTCAACGATGACGCTCACGACTGGGAGGAAGACATCAGACGCGGCCAGCTGTCTGCTGTAGTCTGCTTGCTGTTGAGACGCCCAAGAACAGTGCGACTAAACCGTGACCTGCCACGCTTGCGCCAGCGATTCTGGACAACCACTCTCGACGAGGTCGTTATTCTCATAGACAACCACGTCGCCTTAGCCCGTATAGCACTAGCCACCTGCCCTTTCGTAGATCGAGGGTCATATGAAAGCTGGCTTCAACAGCTTGAGACAGCGACTCATAAGGCCCAGACTGAGCGCAATCGAACGCTGGAGTTCATCAATAGCTACAATGGGAGGTGATTGGCTTGCATGGTTGCGTAAATGATTGAGGTCCAGTCGGCGTATTGCTTGCCAGATGGGTGTAGACCGTCAGGTGCGATTAGGCTTGGGTCGTCGAGCACGCGTTGACTAACAGCAAAAATATCGGCGACAGGTAGATGATAACGTCTGGCGGCATCAGTAATTATAAGATTGAAACTGATAATTGCCGCCTCGCTGGACGCTGGACTGCCATACTGCGCCCCAGTCGGCGTCTTGCCATAATCTGGTATGGTCACTAGCAGTATATTTTCCGGCTTTGTCAGCTTGGACTGGACAGCTCGTATTATGTTATCTAGGTTAGCAGCAAAGTCTGACGAGCTGACACCTTGGACATAATCATTTACTCCGATCTGTATCGTTACAAAATCGGGTTTTAACTGGGCAACTAACGGCAGCTCACTATCGATTAAATTTTGGCTGGTATAGCCCGTTACTGCTGGGTTGGCTATGATTACAAGCTTAGTGCCATCAGCTGCCAATTTGGCTACCAATTGATTGGGCCAACGTTCTTGCTCGGCTACCGACTGACCGATGGTATACGAATCACCAAGGGGGAGGTAACGCAGACTACCCGGATCAGTGACGTTCAACTTAGGAGCTGATGTACCAGGGCGTTGTAAGCTCATGACGATCGCGCCGACTATGACTATCGTAGCTACAAGCGCAATCCAAAGCTTATTTGACATAGGGCCAGTCTATCACAAGCAGGACTGTACTTCCGTAGCATAAGCAGTATACTTATGTAATGTCCAAATCATCATCTACCGACAACAAGCTCAAAATGATTTCGCTTTTGCTTCGTATTGGCCTAGCGTTCGTATTCGCTTACGCCGCCATAGACGCCTTCCGCGAGCCCAATGCCTGGATTAGTTTTGTACCAGAATTCAGCACCAAGTTTATTAGTGCCAAAGTTTCACTAGACCTGTTGTCACTTTCTCAACTGGTGCTCGTCGCTGCTTTGTTGCTCAACCAATACATAAAGTATGCCGCACTGCTGGCTATAGCCTTCCTCGGGGGCTTGATGGTTTTCAATCCCGAAACTTTCCTGATAACTTTTCGCGATGTTGGCCTTATCTTTATGGCTGGCGCACTCTACTTCACCGAAAAGTAGAGATTATTGAGGTTGGCTATCATTGACCGGAGCCATGGTAACAATCTGATTGGTGCTCGGGCGGTACAGTATGGCTTGTTTTGCGTTGACGTAGACTATGACTTTATCGCCGATTTGGGCATTTGCAAAGAACGTCTGGCCTTTTAGCTTTTCGACATTTGATACAGTTGCAACGGTAGGGGTTTCATCGGCAGGTACAAT
>JBDSWU010000023.1:0-5571 GCA_039926445.1 Saccharimonadales bacterium (SeqCode) | reverse complement strand
CAGAGCCGAAATGGCCGAGCTCGAGCGCCTAGGCTACATAATGCAGCCACACACCAGTGCCGGGCGGGTGCCAACTGATAAGGGATATCGTTTCTACGTTAATAATCTCAACGAGACGACAGAGCCGACGCTGAGCGCCGGCCGGGCCGAGCGGGCTTTGGCCTCACGTGTGCAGCACGCAGGAGCGCCGGAGCGTATGATCCGCAACGCAGTAGACACTTTAGTCGAACTGACGCACAATTTGGGCTTGGCGACTATCGGCAACCAGCTTTATATAAGTGGGCTCAGCAACCTTTTTGGCCAGCCGGAGTTCGTCGGCGGCGTCAATGTACAACAGGTTGCGCAACTGCTTGATAATCTTGAGCCATGGCTACGTGAGGCTGCACCCAATGAACCTCTAAGCGTCTACATAGGCCAGGAAAACCCAGTTGGGCGGTCCGCCGGCTGCACTCTAATAATTAGTCGTTTCCGCAGCCCATTTAGCGACCGTAGCTACATCGGTACGCTTGGCCCAACCCGCCAGAGTTACCGTGATGTCATGAACTTGGTGTCGCGCGCCGGACAAGAACTAGAGGAGGTACTATATGTCTAAAAAAACAGCCCAAGCCAGTGACGATCAACCGTCAGAGCTCAATGAATATGAGCAACAAATCCAGCAGTTGACTGACGCTCTTCAGCGCGAGCGCGCCGACATCATCAATGTCCGACGCCAGCACGAGGATCAGATCAATAATTTACGGACGATGGTCAAGGCTAATGTCATTAGTGACCTACTGCCGGTGATCGATAATTTTGAGCGGGCGCTCAAGCATGTGCCAGACGAACTCAGGGACAATGATTACATAAAAGGTGTTGAGGGCGTCGTCAAGCAGTTCGAGGACACTCTTACAAAGATTGGTGTTGAGCGGATTGCGACTGTTGACCAACCATTTGATCCCAAGTATCACGAAGCGGTTTCTATGGACGAGGGTGAGGGGACTAACGAAGTTGTGTCTGACGAGCTGCAGGCAGGTTACAAGATTGGCGAGGACGTAATCCGTCACGCCATGGTTCGAGTAACGCTGAAATAAATACAACAACTAGCACTCTTGACATGTGAGTGCTAAATTCCTAAAATGGAAGTACTATCATTTGTTTATATGTCTATTTATAAGACGAAAGGATTCACACCATGGGTAAAATTATTGGAATCGACCTAGGAACCACTAACTCGGCAATGGCTGTCATGCAGTCCGGCAAGCCAGAGATTATTGCCAACAGCGAAGGTGCCCGTACCACGCCATCTGTTGTAGCGGTTAACAAGAATAGTGAGCGACTTGTCGGACAGGTTGCTCGCCGCCAGCAGGTGACCAACCCTAAAAACACCATCTACGAAGTAAAGCGTCTGATTGGCCGAAACTTTAGTGACAAGGAAGTTCAGCGTGACTTAAAATTGATGGGCTACGAGCTCGTCAAGAGCGGTAATGGCGTCAAGGTCAAGATGGGCGACAAAGACTACAGTCCAGAAGAGGTTAGTGCCATGATTCTCGGCAAGCTCAAGGCTGATGCCGAAGCTTTCCTCGGCGACAAAGTTACTGAGGCTGTCATCACCGTCCCAGCTTACTTTGACGATTCTCAGCGCCAGGCCACAAAAGATGCCGGTAAAATTGCAGGGCTTGAAGTCAAACGCATCATAAACGAACCAACTGCTGCCGCATTGGCTTACGGTCTAGACAAAGCTGACAAAAAAGATGAAAAGATCGCTGTCTATGACCTAGGTGGTGGCACATTTGATGTATCTATCCTAGAGCTCGGTGACGGAGTATTTGAAGTTAAAAGCACCAATGGTGACACCCACTTAGGCGGTGCTGATTTCGACCGCGTTATCATCAATTATTTTGCCGCTGAGTTCAAAAAAGAACATGGCATCGATATCTCCGGCGACAATGCCGCCATGCAACGTCTGCGTGACGAAGCCGAAAAGGCCAAGATCGAGCTGTCGAGCGCCCAGGAAGTCAACGTCAATCTGCCGTTCCTAACGGCTGACGCTGACGGTACAAAGCACTTCGAGCACAAGCTGACCCGCGCCAAGCTAGAGGATTTGGTTGGTGACCTGATCACCAACACGGCTGCACCGTGCGAAAAAGCTCTGAAAGACGCCGGGCTTAAGGCCAGCGACATCGACGCCGTAGTTCTAGTCGGTGGCATGACGCGAATGCCGGCTGTTCAGGAGAAGGTCAAGAGTATCTTTGGCAAAGACCCGATGAAGGGTGTTAACCCTGACGAAGTCGTGGCTGTAGGTGCCGCCATCCAGGGTGGAGTTCTGCAGGGCGACGTCAAAGACGTGCTACTGCTAGACGTGACGCCCTTGTCGCTCGGTATCGAAACTATGGGCGGCGTCATGACCAAGCTCATCGACCGTAATACGACTATCCCAACCAGTAAATCCGAAGTATTTTCCACCGCTGCCGATTCTCAACCACAGGTCGAGATTCACGTTGGACAGGGCGAGCGCGACATAATCGAAGGCAACAAATCGCTCGGTCGCTTCGTACTCGACGGCATCCCGCCAGCCCCACGTGGCGTGCCTCAGATTGAAGTCACCTTCAACATCGACGCCAACGGTATCTTGAACGTTACAGCCCGCGACAAGGGTAGCGGCAAAGAGCAGTCGATAACTATCTCCGGCTCAGGTAATCTCGACAAAACTGAAGTCGAGAAAATGGCTAAGGACGCCGAAGCGCACGCCGAGGAAGACAAGGCCCGCAAAGATGCAGTTGAAGCCCGCAACATGCTTGACGGCGCAATCTACCAAGCCGAAAAGCTCAGCAAGGACAGCGCCGACAAACTGTCTGACGACGACAAAAAGGTTCTAGAAGCAGCCGTCACAGAAGCTAAAAAAACCGCTGACAACGCCGAAGCGCCCAAGGATGATCTAGAAAAAGCTGCATCCGAGCTCAACGACAAAATCATGCCGATCGGCGCCAAGCTTTACGAGCAAGCCGCCGCCGAAGCTCCAACAGGTAGTGATGACGCCGAAGCCAAGCCCGAAGAACCGATCGAAGGCGAAGTCGTAGACGACAAAAAGAAAGAGGACTAAGATGTCTGATTTTGCTGAACTCGTATTGACCTGCGCCAACCAGCAGGAAGCTGATACGATCGCTGATAGCCTACTGCAAAAAAAGCTTATT
Organism: Saccharimonadales bacterium (SeqCode); assembly: GCA_039926445.1. Classification (GTDB taxonomy): domain Bacteria; phylum Patescibacteriota; class Saccharimonadia; order Saccharimonadales; family UBA4665; genus JBDSWU01. The sequence goes on along the minus strand of JBDSWU010000023.1, from coordinate 2,401 downwards.
GCTTGCGCCAAGTTTTTACCCGTCACTACTCGCTTTCAGTGGGAAGGCGCTATCGAAAACAGCCAAGAAGTGCTGGTCATGATGGAGGCCCGCGAAGCCGACTTCATGGAGATCGAAGCTATCGTTGCCGAGCTTCACAGCTACGTTACATTTGTCCTTAAAGCAGTCTCGATTAACCAGATTTCTGAAGGGGCTGCCAAATGGCTCGAAGAAAGTTTAGAATAGAGCGATGAGCAAGGCCAGGCATAGCCGCAGATTGACATTTCAGCCGCAGCCTGTTAATATTGGGGTACATCACCCCGTGTTGACCTTTGGTCTCAGCGGGGCTTTTTATTGGAGTCAACCATGAATATCCTAGTAGACGGCGAAAACTTCCGACACCAGATCGCTCATGTATTGGTCGAGCGGGGGAAACTCAACGATAGCCACAGCTATTTTTCTTTTGATTGGCGTGGATTTTTGGCGGAAGTCACTGGCGAAACAGATAATACAATCAGCTACTACACGACTCACATAAAATTGCCGCAGGTGGCATTGCCAGATAAGCTGGCCCGCCGCATTAGTGAAATTTCTCTAGCTAAGCGTAAGCATGTCGCTGACCTAACAAATCAAAGCATAGTCGTGATCAAAGCCGGACTTTTGAAAGTCAGGGAAACGGCACCTTGTGTGCATTGCACCAAAAGGACGCTCGTACTTCAGGAAAAGGGCGTAGATGTTCGCGTCGCGATTGACCTGCTCCAGTCGGGACAAAATGGGGCGACAGATTTACTGTTAGCTTCGTCGGACAGCGATTTGATTCCGGCTCTGACGGCTTTACGCGACAACGATATCAAGGTCGTATATCTGTGCTACGCAGCTTGGCTAAATAGGGCTGTGGCTGCCAATGTCCACAAAACGTTAACTTTTGATGACACGGCAGTATTGAAATATTACAGGGGTAACTAAGTATGGCTAAGCGTGATTATTATGAAGTGTTAGGAATATCAAAGGCAGCGTCAGCCGATGAGATCAAGAAGGCATTTCGCAAGTCGGCTATCGAGCACCACCCTGATCGTGGTGGCGATGAGACTAAATTCAAGGAACTCAACGAAGCCTACGAGGTCCTCAAAGATCCTAGTAAAAAACAGCGCTATGACCAGTTTGGACACGCAGGAGTTGGCGGCAGTGGCGGAGATCCCTTCGCCGGCTACGGTGGTCAGGGCCAGAACGTCAACTTTGATTTTGGCGATCTGGGACTGGGCGATATCTTTAGTAGTTTCTTTGGCGGCGGTGCTCCGGGTGGTGGGCAGCGTCAGCGACAAGCCCGAGGCCGGGACGTCGAAGCAAGGGTCGAAATTAGTTTTGAGCAAGCGGTGTTTGGCACTGAAGTAGAGCTGCAGCTCAATCTAGAAGACAGTTGTAAGCACTGTTCTGGCAGCACGGTCGAGCCTGGGCACGAACTGAAGACCTGCGACACCTGCAAGGGTGCTGGACAAGTAACTCAAGTTACCAGAACGATTTTTGGCAACATTCAGCAGGCGGCAGTCTGTCCGACCTGTAGTGGTGCTGGCAAGGTTCCAGAAAAGGTTTGTTCGGTCTGTCATGGGAAGGGTACACAGCCCCAAAAACAGACAGTACAACTCAAAATACCAGCTGGTATAGATGACGCAGCCACGATTCGATTACGCGAGCACGGCGAGGCAGTAGCTAGTGGCCCGAAGGGCGATCTATACGTTAATATTCGTGTTAAGCCACACAAAATCTTCACACGCGAGGGTGATCTAATACTCAGCGACACTCATGTAGACATGGTCGAAGCAGCCCTCGGCACTGAGATCGAAGTTCCAACCGTCGATGGCCCGGTGACTATGAAAGTCCCAGCTGGCACGCAATCTGGCGCCGACTTCAAGCTGTCTGGTCATGGCGTGCCGCACCTGCGTGGCAGTGGCCGAGGCGCTCACATCGTCACGCTGATTGTCGATACGCCGAATAAGCTGTCCAAAAAGCAGCAGGAGTTGCTACAGCAGTTCGCCGCCGCCCGCGGTGACAAGCGCAAGTTTTGGGCTTAGCGCATCCAGGCCGAGCGATTAACACCGGACATGCGTAGAAGTTGACGACCTAGGTAGTAGGCAATTTTACGTGGCGGATCAAGAGTGTCTATACGCTCTTTGTGGTGTAGGCGCTTTATCCGGAGCATCAACATGTCAGTGGCAGCTAGCAGGTCTGAAGCAGATTCGCCAGGCAAATGCGGTCGGCCGCCGATTGAAGCCGAGACGCCAGCGTTCATGAGACGCTGGTGTATGCGAGACTGTATACTATCGACTGTTGATTGGTCACTGACGCCGCGGAGCAGGACTACAAACTCGTCGCCGCCTACTCTGACAACACCCTCAGCGATATCGTCTTTGGGTCTCGACAATCT
>JBDSWU010000022.1:0-1788 GCA_039926445.1 Saccharimonadales bacterium (SeqCode) | reverse complement strand
AAAAATCCAAAACTGACCATAGTTATTAGTACGACGCTACCGTATTGCACCATTTTCAGTCGGGATGAGGGGTTTTTGATGAAAAAAGTCACCATAATAATCACAAGTAACAGAAACATGGCGATTAGACCAGGCAACACATCGACTGTCTGGAAAGTCTTGGCATATAGAGACTGGAAAATGGATAGTACTATAGCTACCGTCATCGGAAATAAGAATGGCGTGCGGTAGCGAGCATTACTAAACTGAGACTCGAGAGATTTTTGTCGTGATCGGGGCATCGCGTCTAGTATATATGTCTGTTGCTTATTTCTCTAGTGCTTGTTCCGGAACGAACAATACTGGCTGATAATCTGCCATCTGTCGACGAATCTGTTTGGCGGTCGGTAACACCAATGTAAATTGCTGCCAAAAGTCGGGTCCATGGTGGAGTACACGAGTGTGAATTAGCTCGTGGATCAGCACATAGTCGATGCACTGCCACGGTAGTTGCATTAAGTACAGATTCAGAACGATGTGCTTGGATTTGTCGCAGCTGCCCCATCGGCTTTTGAGCTGTTTGATCGACACTGAGGTGTAGCTAAACCCGTGACGAGTTGCCAAATCGGCCAGCCGCTGAGGCAATAACTGTTCGGCCTGGCGACGCAATGCTCTAACGCTGGCGGCCCGAGCTGCATTTTGAACTCGACTGTCACCAGCATCGAGACTGCTAGGATAGCCCACCACAATCTGGCCGGCAAGCACACGTGACGATATTCGCTGACTAGTAGTCTGAGGTGCGAAACGCAGGTGGTGAGCCTTGCCTATAGCCTGACCAGGCTGAAGCAGTCCCGACGGTTGTCGATGTGAATTAATCCATGTCATCCTTGAGCGTGCGAACTGGACGCCGGCCTGATAAGGCGTCCAGGCTGGAATAGTCACGCGCACCGCACCAGTGCTTGTGATGCTAGGCGTAAACTACGACTTCCTACCCTCTTGTAGACGGTGATGGTGGTCTGGTCATCGAGCTCAAATTGCTTAAACGCCACTACGGCGGCTCCTGACTGTTCTACTGACGAATACTGATGTTGCGACGGGTCATATCTACGCGCCCGACATTGTTCGGCACCAGATTGACCATGCCCGGTTTGATCATCCGAGAGCTGGCATCGTCGCTGCTGAGGATGCCGAGATCGCGCATTTTGCTGATAACGGCGCTAAGCTGCATATTAAACAAGTGCTTACCACTGATGACTGCATACTGCTCACTCGGACTTGGATTTTGCATGTGTGCGACGATCTTGTCGAATGTTGGTCGGTCCCATTGTGCAGCATATTTGTCGTCGGCTCGGCGGCGATCACGCGTCTTGCTTCGAGCATAAGCCGTCTCGGGATCCATCTGGAACCAAACTGTCAGTGGCGTTGCTTTGGACTTCATCGCCATATCTCGAAGTGCGCGCCGTTGACTAGCGCGCATGGCGTTGACGTCATAGATTACACTCAGCCCGGCACTCAAAAACTCTTCAGTCATGTAGTCCATTAGCTGCATGACTATGTCATTCTCTTGTTTGTCGTAACGTGGGTTCTCAAACAACTCGCCACGGATGCGATCAGCCTGCATGTGAGCCGCCTGTACATGGTCGGCAAGCTGTCGTGAAAAGTAGGTTTTGCCGGCACCAGGATAGCCGTAGAACATCAGTAGAAAAGGTTTTGTGGGGTAAAGCTTGGCCATCGTTCCTCTATGTATAGCAGATTTTGGGCTACATGAAAAGCCGAAACAGATACGAAATGTTCAAACACAAGCAGTTT